>JBPYDX010000048.1:0-23138 GCA_051986115.1 Candidatus Eremiobacteraceae bacterium | reverse complement strand
ATGCTTTGCGCCCAGCGACAATGGCAGTGCCTGCTGGCGTTACATCGTAGTCATCGGTTGAAACCGCAAATTGCGAAACGTCATACGGCCAAACAGCGCGTCGCACCATGCGCGACCGCGCCGGAATGATCGGCGTTCCATTGACTTCTATGGTGTCGTTACGCTCAAGTCCGGTACTCGTCCAATACACCCGGTGTTGTTCCGTCACAATCCTGTTGGGCCCACTGCGCGTGACAGTGTAATCAAACTCCATGTTGACCGGAGTCTTGCGTGCAAGCAGTGCAGCTTTATACGAATCAAAAATCGCGATGGGCGCCGCACCCAAGCATATGAGCGCTACGAGCGCGACGCTCGTCGCGACGCGCCAGTTAACCATTACCAGTATTGCGCACAGCGCCTAGCGCCGCTGCGAGTGCGGCATCGATGCCCGCCGCATTTTTTCCACCGCCAGCCGCTTGTGCCGCTGATCCGCCACCGCGACCGTCAACAAAGCTCATCATTTTAGCAACAATGTCTTGTGCAGCGATGCCGCGGGCGACGAGATCATCGCTAACGCTCACAAGAACTGAAACCTTGTCCGAGTCGCCACCAGCAACGGCAACCACACCACTGGGCAAACGCGAGCGCAGCGCTTCGGCCAAAGGTCGTACTGCCGAGGCGTTGCCGGCGCGAACGGCCAAAAACGGGATGCCGTTTTCGTGCTGCAACCGGCTGAGATGCTGGGCGGCATCGGCAGCCGCAAGTTGAGCTTGCAAAGCCTCGATCTGCTTTTCAGCCTCCTTACGCTCTTGCTCTAAACGAGCAAGGCTTTCGCTCAGCTTATCGGCAGGAGCTCGTAACACTGCGCCAGCCTGCTCGACAACATCGCGGACTCTGTTAACGTAACGGTCGGCCGATTCAGACACTACGCCTTCGACACGGCGAACACCAGCCGCGATCGAGGCTTCAGAGGTCATGATAAAGTGACCGATTTCTCCGGTCGACTCAACGTGGGTGCCGCCGCACAGCTCGACGCTTGGTCCGAATGCGACGACTCGAACCTGGTCACCATAGTTTTCGCCCTTCATATAGATTGCGCCGCGGGCTATCGCATCAGAAAACGGCAGAATTTCCACCGCTCTGTGATAGTCTGAGCGAATCAACTCGTTCACTCGGGCTTGCACTTGGCGCGTTTCTTCCTTAGTAAGTGCACCATGTGGCGCATCGAAATCAAAACGCGTTCGATCGGCTCCCACAGCGCTCCCACGCTGCGCCACTGCGTCGCCGAGCACGTCTTTGAGTGCCCGCTGGAGCAGGTGCGTCACGCTGTGGTGCCGGCGAACCTCGCGGCGCCAGGCGGGATCGACCAGGGCATCGACCTCCTCGCCCGCACGAAGCGAGCCGCTGGCGACCGCGCCGTGATGGAGAATTCGCTGATAGGTCTTGTCCTCATATTGTGTGTCGGCAACGGTGAATGAGGAGGTTTTACTGGCGATCACTCCGCGGTCTCCAGCTTGCCCACCGCGTTCAGCATAAAAGGGCGTGCGGTCAAGCAGCACGATGCCGTCTTGGGCTTTCTCGAGGGTGGCTACCGCTCGGCCACTACGATCAAAGAGCCCAACAATGCGAGCTGGGGATTCCAATTGCTCGTAGCCGACGAACTGCGAATCAGGAAAATCGACGGTTGCGGCGGTTTGAGCGACGCGAACATCGGCACGCTTGGCTGCCGCATCGCGCCGTGCGCGCGCACGCTGCTCTTCCATCGCCGTGCGATACCCCGCCATGTCTGCCTCGAGTCCGTTCTCGCGCGCGATCTCGGCGACAAGTTCTGGCGGAAAGCCGTACGTGTCGTGCAGTTCGAAAACGTCTTGGCCGTCGATCTGCTTTTCGCCGCGTTTGTGAACGGCGGCAATAATGTTCGCAAGACGTCCTTCGCCTCGCTCGAGCGTGCGGTCAAAAAGCCGCTCTTCTTCTTGGAAGATACGTTGCGTTGAGGCTTGCACGTCACGCAGTTGTGGATAGGCGTCGCCCAGTGAATCCGTGACCGCTGCCACCAAATCGGTCAAGAAACCGTCGGGCAAACGCAGACCTCTTCCACTGCGCAGCGCCCGGCGCATTAGAAAGCGCATCACGTATCCGCGATCTGTATTGGAGGGCGTGACCCCATCGGCAGCAAGAAAGACGGTAGCACGTGCATGATCGGCGATGATACGGCGATGAATATCTTGCACCGACGGTTCGAGCACAGAAGGCTGTGATGGTTGTGGCAGGCGCTCAATGATGCTTTGGAAGAGATCAGTCTCAAAAATAGATGTTTTGCCCGCCAAAATCATACACAGCCGCTCGAAGCCCATGCCGGTATCAATAGCTTTTCTCGGAAGCGGTTTGAGCATGCCGCCGCTTTCGCGATCGTATTGCTGGAACACCAAATTCCAAAATTCAATGTAACGGTTGCAACGCATACACCCGACGCCGCAATCGGGCTGACCACACCCAACGCTAGGCCCCAAGTCGTAGAAAATTTCAGAACATGGCCCGCAGGGGCCAGTGGGACCCATGTCCCAAAAGTTGTCTTCGCGAAAGCGGGTAATGCGGTCGGGCGCCATGCCGATCTCTCGTTGCCACAGCTGCGCTGCTTCATCATCGTCAACGTACACGGTAGCGTAAAGGCGCTCTGCCGGCAAGCCGAGTGTTTGCGTGAGATACTCCCATGCCCACACAATGGCATCACGCTTGTAGTAATCGCCAAACGAGAAATTCCCCAGCATCTCCAAAAATGTCGCATGGCGTCCGGTCCGTCCAACGTTGTCGATGTCATTCTTGCCGCCGGCGACGCGCAGACAGCGCTGCACGGTGACCGCGCGCGGAGCCGGCGCCGGCTCGATGCCCAAAAACACCGGCACGAATTGTTCCATGCCTGCAATCGTAAACAGCGTGGTTGACAGTGCGTCGGGAACCAAACTGTGCGCAGGCAAAAGCTTGTGCCCTTTGCGGACAAAAAAGTCGACAAAAGACCGTCGAATTTCCTGGGATGTCATCACTGCATTCGGGGTTTGCCGCGGGCGGCGCTAATCTTCTTTTAACTCCCGTTTGAGTTTTAACAACGCTCGTTGCTGCAAGCGCGAGACGTGCATTTGCGAAACGCCAAGTCGTTTGGCAACCTCAGCTTGCGACATATTCTCAAAAAAACGGAGATACAAGATCACGCGCTCGCGCGGGTCAAGGGCACTGAATGCCTGTTCGAGATTTGCCCGGTCCTCGAGCGACTCCAGCTGCGGATCTTCGTGACCTACATAGTCGAGCAACGTTGCTGCCTTTGCATCGCTTGGCGCCGCGAGTTCCGAATCAATCGAGAGCAGGTTATACATCTGCCCAAGTTCTTGCGCTTCGATTATCTCTTCTTCACTGGCATCTAAGCGCTTGGCCAGGTCGGCGACCGTGGGCGAGCGCCCAAGTTCCACTGCTGCGGTCTCCATCGCTCGATTGACAGCCAAGTTTAATTCCTGCAAGCGCCTGGGCACCCGCACTGCCCAGCCCTTATCACGGAAATACCGTTTGATTTCACCAATGATGGTCGGGGTCGCGTAAGTGGTAAACTCAACGCCGCGATCGGCATCGTAGCGATCGATGGCTTTAATGAGGCCTAGCGTTCCAACCTGAATAAGGTCGTCGAGCTGCTCGCCGCGATTGGCGAAACGTACCGCCAGGTAGCGAGCTAAGTTGAGGTGAGCAAGAACGAGCTCGTCACGGGTGTGTGCATCTCTGGTCTTACCGAAAAGCCGGAAAAGCTCGCGCGTCCGCTCCCGGTCGAACCGTTGTTCCAGTTCTTCCGGCGGCATCATTTTTTGGGTGCTCAATGCTTACGTCCTGAGGAATTTTGTCATTGTGAGCTTCGTTCCGGAGTCTGGACTTAGCTCGTATTCAACATCGTCCATCAACGACCGAATGAGAAAGACACCGAGACCTCCCACCTTCGGCTCGCCTCCCATCCGCCTGGGAGCTAGGCTCGCGGTCGACGCGCCTTTACCCGTGTCTTCCACGGTTACGACGATCTTGTCGCTGAAGATTCGGCACTCGATAGAAACGCTTTCGCTACCTGTCGCGTGCTGGATGCAGTTGGTGCACGCTTCGGCGACCGCGAGTTTGAGATCTTCGATATCTTCTATCGTAAATTGGAGACGGCTTGCAATACCAGCAACTGCCAAGCGAGCGACGCCGACCCACTCGGCACGGCTGGGGATGCGAAGCACGACCTGGCCGGCGCTGGTTGTCTGTGTTTCCAAAGTTATAGATTCTCGCATGCCGTCGCTTCGGTGTCGTAGATCCCGAAAATCTTGACCAACCCCGTGATGTCGAAGATCTTCTTGATCTGAGGATTCGTGCAAACGAGGTTGACTGCTCCCGAATGCTCGCGCACGCGCTTCAACCCGCCGATGAGCACGCCAAGACCTGTAGAGTCGATGTAGCGGACATTTTCCAAATTGATGACCAGCGCGTAGTGACCCGAGTCGATAAGTCCCATAATCGTCTCCTTGACTTTGGGAGACGTGTAGACGTCAATCTCTCCGTTGAGGTCGACAACGCTGCAAGGGCGTTGGCCATCGTGTTCTCGTACGTTGACTTTTATATCCATCCTAAAGACCGCGGCGCCTAATCGGTTTCGAATTCTTGGCGCTTAGCCTGCGCAGCCTTCTTGCCGGTTTCGACTGCATCGTTGAATTGCGAGCGAACCGTGTCGAAGGTTTCGCGGCCACGTCGCGTCAGCTCGTCGGCTTGAGCGCGAAGATCGTCAGCCAAGTCTGACGCGCGGTCTTTGAGATCTGAAGCCATGTCCATAGCTTTGCCTTTGAACTCGTGCGCTTTGCCGCGAATTATGTCGCGAGTCTCTTCGCCACTTTGCGGCGCGAGCACAATGGCAACGGCAGCACCGATGAGGCCGCCGATGATGAGGCCCGATAAAAATCCTGATCCGGAGTCTGCGCGTGTGTCCTGATCCATATTTGCTTACTCCTGCTCCTGCGACGCTCCGTTGCCCTGACGCGAACGGAAGAATTTCTGCGCACCTTTGCTGATACCGGCGACTACTCCAACGACGTTAGCGACCGTTGGCGAGACCGCAGACTGCGCGGCATCGGCCGCTTTGGCGACCGAATTTGCCGTTTGCTCGAGTGTTTGCGTGACCCGGTCAACGCGTGCTACCATCTCGTCGACCGAACCTGCCACGCCGCCAACGTGATCGAGCGTGTCGAGCACGGGTTTTTGAAGCCCATCGAGCAGCACGTCGACTTTGCCCATCGTTACGTCTCGGTGATCGATAAAGCGAGCCAAACGAGCGCATAAGTAGGCTAAACCGATGGCGATGATGAGCGCGGCCGCTCCAATCGCGAGCCACATAATCTCAATAGGTGTCATGGGTGGAACGCTGCCTTCTGGGACCCGTGCATGTGTGCCTCCCGGTACGGTACCGCGGGCTTAGGAGCCGCGCGCACCTTCAACAGTCAAGCTGGCTGACAAGCCCTGTAAGCGCGCAACAAGTGGCGGCAGTACATCAATGACGCGCTCGATGTCAGCACGCGTTGTCGTCCGGCCGAGCGAGATGCGGACGCAACTTCGCGCCTCGGCTTGCGCCAACCCAATGGCGGTGGTCACATGCGAGGGCTCCAGTGAACCCGAGCTGCACGCACTGCCTGTCGATATCTCTATACCAGCAAGATCCAAACCTAAAACAACTGTGTCGCCCTCAATGTTGGGAATTCGCAGGCTCACGTTATTTGGCAACCGCGACGTTTTCGAACCGTTGAACGCGGCGCCAGGGATTTTCGCAATGAGTCCCGTGATGAGCGTGTCACGCAAGTCCTCTAGCCGAGGCTGTGATTGCGCAAGCTCACTCACAGCTAGTTCGAGCGCAGCCGCAAGCCCAATGATGCCTGGAACGTTCTCAGTGCCCGCGCGCCTGCCGCCTTCTTGACTACCACCGTGGATCAGTGGCGCGATCGGCAAACCTTTACGAACAAACAGCGCTCCAATACCTTTTGGACCTTCGAACTTGTGCGCCGAAAGCGACAGCATGTCGACACCAAGTTCTCGCACGTCGAGCGCAATGTGGCCAACAGTTTGTACCGCGTCCGTGTGAAAGATGCCGCCATGCTCGTGCACGATGCGAGCGAGCCGCGCAACGGGTTGAAGCGTACCAATCTCATTGTTGCCGTGCATGATGCTTACGAGCGCGGGTCCTTGCCGCAGCGCCGCATCAAGTGCAGCTTCGGAAACAAAACCTTCGCCATCAACCGGCAATACTATCACGTGCTGACCGAATTCGCGCAGTCGCTGCGCCGCGTGCAGCACCGCATGATGCTCGATGGCACTTGTGATGAAGTGCGCTTGTACAAATCTGCCCGTGAGGCTGCCGAAGATGGCGAGGCTATCGGCTTCGGATCCGCCGGAGGTAAAAATGATCTCTTCAGGCTGGGCTCCGAGTGCACGTGCCGAACGCTTACGCGCGTCGTGCACCGCCCGATTTACGCCTTGCCCGCTGGAATGGATGCTTGACGGATTTGCATACTGCGCCCCAAAGAAAGGCAGCATTGCATCGAGCACTTCTTTGCGCGTTTGTGTGGTCGCGGCATTGTCGAGATACAAGCGTTCCATCACTAAGCGCTTCTGCGCGGGGTCAGCGCGGCCTGCCCGGCGAAACAAAGGCACCGTGACTTCCGAACCATCTTTGTTTCCCCAAGCGTCGCCTGCGACGGGAAATGACACCGAGACACTTCCCGTAAATGCTCCGCTTGCCGCGCGCATGCGGCCAAAGTCGCTTGATGAATTTGTAGGACAAGAGCGTTTGCTAGGTCCGGGCACAGCGCTACGAACTGCAATCGAGCACGGCACGCTACCCTCGATGATCTTGTGGGGGCCACCCGGAAGCGGTAAAACAACGCTTGCCAGACTTATCGCCAATACGACTGGTTCGCGGTTTGTAACCCTGTCGGCAGTTTCTGCAGGGGTCAACGACCTGCGCCGAGCTATTGCCGATGCCAAAGCGCTCGCCGGCTCGAGCCGCCGACGCACTATCGTGTTTATCGATGAGATTCATCGGTTTAACAAAGCCCAGCAAGATGCCGTACTGCCCAACGTCGAGCGGGGCGATATTATCCTGATCGGTGCGACAACCGAAAACCCTTCATTTGAAGTTAACAAAGCGTTGCTGTCTCGCGCACAAGTTTTTGTGCTGGCGCCGCTCTCCGACCAAGCCCTAGGTGCCATTGTCGATCGAGCCTTAAGCGACCGCAGCGCCGGCTTGCGCTCAGCAGCACTACTCAATGAACGGGCGCGTGCCAAATTGGTCGCACTGGCTGGCGGCGACGCGCGAAGCGCGCTCAACGCGCTTGAGTTAGCTGCACAATTGGCTGCAGCACGCGGACCGGCTTCCGCGATTGAGGAGCGCGACATAGAAGAAGCCATGCAAAGGCGTGCGCTGCGTTACGATCGCGCCGGTGACGAACACTACGATGTTATATCCGCTTTTATAAAGTCAATCCGCGACAGTGATCCTGACGCTGGGATTTATTGGCTTGCGCGCATGCTAGAGGCGGGGGAAGACCCGATGTTTATTGCCCGCCGGTTAGTCATTTCGTCTTCAGAAGATGTTGGCTTAGCCGACCCGCAGGCGTTGTGCATTGCCGTTGCGGCTCAAACAGCAACGCACGCGCTGGGCATGCCGGAAGCACTGTTCCCTCTCACTGAAGCTACCATCTACCTCGCTTTGGCTCCAAAGAGCAATTCGGGTCTTCGCGCCTACGCGGCAGCCAAAGAGGCCGTTGAGGAGCGCGGCGCGCTCGAAGTCCCGCTGCATCTGCGTAATGCCGCCACCAATCTCATGCGGCAGCTTGGCTACGGTCAAGGATACCAATATGCCCACGACTTTGAAGATGCCAAAGTCGATCAGCAGCATTTGCCGGATGGTTTAGAGGAAAGCAAATTCTACGAACCCGGCAAGCGCGGCTGGGAAGCGCGCTTATCTGAGTAAGGCGCGCACGCTTGCGCTGGCGATTTTCTTGTACGTCGCCGCGCTGGGTGCGTTTGCTCTGGTGCGATGGCATGTGTGGTCGTACGGTGAGGACACCGGCGGCTTTACTCAGATGATTCTCAACACGGCTCATGGTTTTTACAGCCGGATGGAATCGCGGTCGCACTTTGCGGCTCATTTTTCGCCGATCCTCGCAACGTTGTGGCCGCTCGTTGCGCTGACGCGTAGCGGACTGTCCCTGCAGATCGTTCAGGTTGTGCTCGCTGCGCTGTGCGCCGTCCCTGTGTATTTGATCGCCAGGTCACGCGCGAGCGAAGCGATAGCTCTGCGCTGCGCGATACTGGCGCTCTTGTATCCACCGCTCATCGGCGTGGCGACGAGCGACTTTCACGAAGTTGCTTTCTTTCCACCGATTGCGCTATTTCTTGCTTGGGCGGCATTGAGTCATCGTTGGAGATGGTTTACAATTTTCGCCCTTTTGGCGCTGCTCATCCGAGAAGATGTTTGCCTCTTCTTGTTGCTGATCGGTCTGGGCGCAATTGTGTATGCGTTGTGGCCGCGTTCCGCTGCGCGAGCGTCCGGCGCGCGCGCGAGCGTTGCGCTGGCTGGCTTAGCGATATCGCTTCCGGCAGCAGCGTTGTTGTGGGCTTATTTCGGATTGGTAACGCCGCGGCTGGGCGGCTGGCCCTTTGCCACGTTCTATCAATACCCGTTTGCGCACGGTCCCAGTGCATTTGTCGCGGCGGCACTGCAGCATCCCACGGTCGTCGCGCGCTCGGTGCTTACGCTTGGTCGTTTGACGTATGCGCTGGAGGCACTCGCCCCGCTTGCATTTTTGCCTGTGCGATCGTGGTGGTCCCTAACGGCGCTGCCTGGGTTTGTTGAAGTGATTTCTTCAAGCGATCCGGGTGTGTGGCGGATGGGAGAACATTATGCAGCGCTGTGGATTCCTGGCTTGCTGCTGGGTGCGACGCTTGCACTGTGCGACCTCGAGCGGCGCCGCGGCGATCGAGTTGCGCTGCGTTGGTCCGTTGCAGCTGTGACGATCTCTGTCGTGATGCTCGTCGGGTTCAATCCCGTACATCCGGCGTATGACGTTCGCCCTCCATATCCTGATCGCCACAGTGCGGTTTTGGCTATGGCGTGCGTACCGAAAAGCGCAAGCGTATCAACGCACGAACAGTGGTTCTCGCATTTTGCCGGGCGCTATTCCGAGATAAGCCCCAACTTCGATTTAACGTCACAATATTTTGTGTACGCGACTGACTTCGACAATCCGGTCTTTCGTGCCATCGTGTTGCCAAAGGTACAATCGCAACAAGCGGCGGGTGCCTACGCGGTCGTCTGTCAGTACGGCGCGGTGCGAGCCTATCGACGTGTAAGCAGAGGCCCCTAGTCGACTGCGACCCGCAGCACTTCCTCTAATGTTGTCACGCCTTGTGCAACTTTGATGAGACCGTCATGATAAAGCGTCTTCAAGCCTTGCTCTAACGCCAATTTCTTGAGGTCAGCAGTTGAGACTCGCTCTAGCACCAAGCGGCGGAGCTCATCGGTCATTGGAAAGAGCTCGTGAATACCAGCGCGGCCTTTGTATCCGCTGCCTGCACACTCATCGCACCCTTCACCACGAGTTAGCTGCAGGCTTCCAACAGGAATCCCATACTCTTCGAATTTCGAGGCGATAGCTTTGACGGTTTTTACGTTGCGCTTGCACCCTTTGCAAACCGTTCGTACGAGTCGTTGTGCCATGACACCCTGCACCGAAGAAGCAAGCAAGAATGGCTCGACGCCCATATCGATGAGTCGCGTTACGGCTGACACAGAGTCATTGGTGTGCAGCGTTGACAACACGAGGTGGCCGGTCAGCGCCGACTGCACGGCGATGAGCGCCGTTTCGTGGTCACGGATCTCACCGACCATCATGACGTCGGGGTCCTGACGCAAGAACGCGCGCAAGCCTGTTGCGAACGTTAGGCCAACTTTCGGGTGTACTTGCACCTGATTGATGCCGTGGATGTTATATTCAACTGGATCCTCAACGGTGACGATTTTTGTCGTCGGATCGTTGATCGCATTGAGCGTCGCGTACAGTGTCGTCGACTTACCAGAACCAGTTGGACCCGTGACCAAGATGACGCCGTTGGGCAAAACGATGAGCTTTTTCCACAACTCAAGGATGTCAATATGGAAGCCGAGCTGGTCGAGTTCGACCATAACACTCTTGCGGTCCAAGATACGCATAACGATGGATTCGCCCCACAACGTCGGCAGCACCGACACACGCAAGTCGAACCGGTCGCGTTTGATCGTCACTTGAATGCGCCCGTCCTGTGGTATCCGTTTCTCGGCGATGTTCAAGTTTGCCATAATCTTGAAGCGCGAGCACAGCGCCGCTTGCAACGCTTTTGGCGGGCTCATGACTTCGCGCAGCAGACCATCGACGCGGTAGCGGACGATGAGCTGTTTCTCAAACGGCTCGATGTGAATGTCTGAGGCTTTTTGCGCAATGGCCTGCGTGACGATCAGGTCAGCAAGTCGTACGATTGGCGCATCGACTTCAACCTCGTCAGGAATTTCTTCTTGTTCCTTGAGGACGTCAATTGCCTCACCCGTCTCGCTGACAATTTCTTGCCATTTGTTTTCACCACCACTATAGATGGCTTCAATCGCCCGCTCAATGTCATCGTAAAATGAGAGTACGGGTTCGGGCACAAGCCCAGTGCGGATGCGCACGTCGTCGAGTGCGAGAATATCCGTGGGATCGGCCATGGCAAGCGTGATCTTATTTTCCACCTTGCCGATGCACAGCAAATGATGGCGCCGCGCTGCCGCTTCGGGGATGATGGTGGCGGTATCCGGATCGATCTTGCGGTTCGTCAGGTCGACGTAGATCTTGCCGAGCTCTTCTGCGCGCGCCCACATGACCTCGTCCTTGGGGGCCATGCGCAACTCGACGAGAATTTTTTCGAGTGGTTCGCGGCGCGTTTCCGCTGCTTGCAGCGCTTTGTCGAGTTGTTCTTGGGTTAAGCTACCCTTATCAATAAGAACATCTGTAAATTTTCGATCGATAAAGTCGAGCAAAACTGAATCCTCGCGGGCGCAAACCAAGTGGCGCGAAATAGTTCGCGCGTGCCACCTTTCTATCTAATCGGTGCACAAGCATATGACCATCATCCATACGAAGATTCGCGTGACTACCGTCACTGTTGGGTTGGTGAAGTTGTCGGACCGGCAGAAGTTGGCGTCGGCGAGGGCGACGGCGAAGCGTGCGGACTTGCAGCCGGCGATGCCGAAGGCGAAGCGTTTGTCAGCGGCGCAGCTGTGGAAAATTGGCCCCGGCGAAATGGGAACGTCGCCTTTACGCCGCCGAGCGCTTTAAAATCCTCAGTCTGCGTATTGTAAAGGAGCTCTGCTGCATCAAAGGTACGGTCCGGAGGCTCCTCGCCGTGAACGCCGCCGGTCATGGTAGCAATATGTGTCGTGTCGTTAAGCCGCAGAATCGGACCAACGAGCGTGCGGTCGCCTTGTGCGACTCGCACGTGGCCGGTCGCCGTGTACGTTGTCTGCGGGCGATTGGCAATGTCGAGCTTATCGCACCACAGGGTCAGTGGCTCTGTCGAGTTGTTGGTTTTACCGTAATTGCCGAATTTGTGCACGACAACGTTGCCAAGCATCGTAAACGTGCCTGCACGCTGGTTACCAAAACCGCGATCCGCTCGGAAATCGGTGGTCGAAGAAAAACCGGTGAGCTGGCCGGGAACTGTAATTGCTCCGCTCGCCAAATTGTAGAGGATGAGGTCGCTATTGACGACGCGATCGTTTTCTCGTGCCGACACGTGTCCGCGCAGCAGGCCCTGACGCGTGGTATTGTTGAGCTGCAAGTAATCCGTATGCAGCGTTCGAGCGCCCTGGACGACGACGACGGACCCAGTAGCCGTGTACGTACTCGGCTTACTGGTGACGCGAAGCTGGTTAGACGTTAGCGTCATGGGTGGCTGCGGCGGACCTTTTGACGAGGCAACCTTTTGGTGCAGGACCACGTGGCCGACGAGCGTGACCTCTTGACGTTGATAATTTCCAAAAGCGCGATCAGCCTTGAAGTCACCGTCGGGCGACACGCCGTTCACCGCGCCCGGAATGACGAAGTCACCATTTCGATGGAAAAGTCCCTCGGCAAACGTTACGGTGAACCTTCCAATCTTGGCGTCGCCAAGCGCTGGCTGTTGCACGATTGCGGCGCACAACACGACTAGGGCGGCGATTGTTGCTGCGCTTTGCTTCACAACTGGGGTAACGGCTGCACGGCCACTGCAGTTCCCAAACGAGTGGACAGGTCGCTGACAGACACCGCTCCTTCGCGCAAAACCATCGCAACGTCACCGCTGCAATCAAGCACGGTGCTCTCTTTGCGTAGCGTGGTAGCGCCGGCAAGTACTGCGAGGCTCGCCTCGGGCAATCTGCCGAGCTGGCTTTCATCGCCGGTGAATGCCGGCTCGCCCGAGCGGTTGGCGGATGTTGCTGCAAGCGGACCTGAACCTGTGAGCAGCTGTCTGCACAAATCATGATTCGGGCAACGCAAAGAAATCGTTTCGCCGCTGCACGCCGCATGTTCGTAGCGGCCGGCGCGTCGCTTCACAACAATTGCAAGTGGACCGGGCCAGAACTTTTCAATGGCAGCGTACGCGCAAGCAGTCAATGGTTGAACGAAGGGTAGGGCTTGCGCTACGTCGGCAACATGAAGGGCAAGCGGTTTTGTTGCTCTTCGCCCCTTAGCGGCAAATATTGCATCAACTGCTATATCATATTCAGGTGCGCAACCAATGCCATAAACTGTCTCTGTTGGAAATATGATCGTACCGCCGTCGCGCACGCTCTGTGCGACTTCGCGCACAAGCTGGTCTATGGACCGCTGCGCGGCACGAATGATTAACATCGTGTCAGCCCGCGGCGGGGAGGACAGCAAGCGGTTTCTCGTCAATTGAAATCAACGTGTCGCGCATCCGACAACAAGTCTTTCTCGTCGGACTCATGGTGGCCTTTGCAGCAGCGTCTTCTGCGATGGCTCCGATTTCGCTTGGCCGCAATATTCGCCGGCGCGCAAGCGACCGAAGTCAGCGAATACTGCGACGCACCCGCCGCCGCTTCGTTCGAGCGCGCGCTATCGTTCGTCGCAGCGCAAAACCTGCGCTCGATTTCATCGCACGGGTTCGCGCCGCTTAAGAGCGCGAGTTTCTCTTCAGTTTTATCAGGCGCGCATCGCCGGCTGCTAGGCTGAGCGTCTGATCCTGGATCTCGCTCACCAGCGGCGGCTTCAGACGTAACGAGAACGTTCCCGCGTGATCGGTCCCCACAAAAACGAGTGTCTGTTTTTCATCGGCGAGCGCAACAGCAAATGGCGCGTCGCTTTCGATGTGCCTGGTGACGTCTTCATCCATGACGATGCATGGACCGCGCGAAGCAACTGGAATTGACGAATACAGCGTGCGGCGGTAATAAAAGCACGACATCCTCGTTCCCATGATGGGAACATCGCGCGCACCTATCCATTTCCAATCGGCTGGCAGATGCGGGTTCACTCGTAGCCCATCAGGCGAGGGTTCAAAACCAAGCAAACCTTCGTAGGCCAGCCACAAATAGGTGGGCGGCACCCACGGACTCATCGCCATCCCGCGACTCTTGAATGTCTCGCCCGAAAGACGCTCGGGGAAAAGTCCTGGCATTACATTCTGATAGGCTTTCGGGTTGTCTACCTCACTGATCTTCCAAATATTACGCATTGCCGAAACCATGCGTCGCGGTGAGTGGGTTCTGCTGCTATACGCAACCCAGGCCGTGAGGTTGGGCCAAATGCCGCCCAAAAGATGCACACCATATTCGGGGTCGTATTCGACTTGGTTTTTGCCGACGGTGCGAACGCCGAACGGCGTCCAAAACTCAGCGGTATAGAGCAATTCCAAAATTGCGCGCTTGCGATCTTCGTCTGCGACGTCGAACAGAACGGGGAAAATTTGGTCCCCCGTGATGTCATGGTGGTGTTCGCCTTCGGGATCGATGTTGAGCAAATACAAATCGGTCTTTGGACTTACCAGACGCCGGTTGATCGTATCTTTAAGCCGCAAGCCAGCTCCCCGATAGCGCTCGGCAGTTTCGTTGTCGCCCACAATACGGGCCAGCGTTGAAGCTAACCGCAAGGCGTGCGCACATTCGGCGTTGATTTCGGTGACTGCACCGCTGATTTGGCTCTGTGGGATAATGTTGCGCCAGCCCGAGATGCCCCACACGTTGGCTTCTTGGGAATGTGCGACGACCAGGCCGCCGTGAATCTGAGAGATGATCCAGTCACTCGCGGCACGCACCATGGGCCATAGGCGATCGAGCGTTGCGCGATCGTGCGTGACTGAATAATGGTGGTACGCGGCGCAAACGATAAGCGGTGTGTCATCATTTATGTTGAGGTCGTAGTCGCTCTTGAACGGCGGGTCCGCACAGGCCATGATGTATTCGGTGACTTTGCCGCCCTCGTGAATCCCATATTGGGCAATCAGGTCGAAGAGTTGTCGTGAAAATTCCGGGGTCAGGTAGTCTGATCCAAGCGCGTACCAAGCTGCATCTCGGACGACGACGATATCTTGTGACGGGTCGTTCGTGAATCCAGCCCCCGCCGGAAACTGGTGTTGCACTCGCACCGTGTTGATTTTCGCCCAATCGATGGCTCGATTGATGAGCGCATCTGGCGTTCGAATGTAGCCCGTCCGACGCAGGCGCCCGTAGTATTCTTGCGCCTCGCGCAGCACTTCAACTGCTTTCGGCAGCGTTTGGTAGACTCGTAAGGCAGCTTCTTCACCATTGGCGCCATAAACGAGCGCGAAGGAAACATCGGTAGATGTTCGCGGCGCGGCAGTCACCGAATATGTGCGCGAGAAGCCGCGATCGGACACATAGGTTGACGTTGGTTCAATTTCAGAACCGAACACGCGCACTTCTTCGTTGCGGCCGACAGTCGAGCTGACAATGAGTCCGTCGAGCTCGCGATGCGAAACGCGCTTGCTTCGTTGCGCTTGCTCTGGCACTTTGTATGTTCCGGGCCAAACAAAAGCCGGATAATGAATGTCGCTCATGATAGCCGCCGGAAGCGGCTCGTCTGTGGGATTTTCCAGTGTGACCACGACGTAGACCACTTGGAGCGGATCCGACATCGGCACGAAGGTCCGCTTGCGGACGGTCAGCGGACCGCACGTGTATGACGTCTCTTGGTAGGCATCAGCGTGGGTAGTGTCGACTGGCGTTGCACGCTCGCCGGAGAGATACACATGGGTGACCCAGCGGCCGCAGTAAAATTGGTTGTCGAGCGCGCTCCACAAACTCGCTACGTCGCTTTGCGGCGTAAGTTTGAGAAATGATGCGAGGTTGCCGAAGGCGGCACCGGTAAGGAGCTTGTCAACCGGATACCGGTAAACGGACGCGGACACGCTCGAGCGATCGGCTATGCTGAGCGAGGGAGTCCGTCTAGAATCGAACGCGCTGGCCTGTACCAATGGCAACACACGACATGGGATCTTCGGCCACAATAACAGGAATGCCGGTCACCTCGGTGAGCAACGAATCAAGACCGCGCAGGAGCGCACCGCCGCCTGTAAGGATGATGCCGCGATCGATGATGTCAGCGGCAAGTTCAGGCGGGGTTTTTTCTAACACACTTTTGACCGCATCGATTATCGAACCCAGCGGCTCTGCGAGCGCCTCGCGAACTTCTTCCGACGTGATATTGACGGTCTTGGGGAGGCCGTTAATGAGATCGCGCCCGCGAATGTCCATTGTCAACTCCGGGTCCAGCTTGTACGCAGAGCCAATCGTAATTTTGATATCCTCGGCCGTCCGCTCTCCAATCATCAGATTGTACACGCGGCGTATATGGCGCGCAATGGCTTCGTCACATTTGTTGCCGGCAACGCGAATCGACTGGCTCACGACGATGCCGCCGAGCGAGATCACCGCCACATCGGTCGTGCCGCCGCCGATGTCCACCACCATGTTGCCGCTCGGCCCGTCGATGGGCAAGCCTGCGCCAATCGCCGCAGCCATCGGTTCTTCGATGATGTCCACGCTACGAGCTCCCGCGAGCTTGGCGGCATCTCGTACTGCACGTTCTTCAACGGATGTTATCTCCGCTGGAACGCAAATCGTTACCGCGGGCTTGGGTCGAAAGAACGATAAGAACCCATTGCTGCGCGTGACCTTTTTGATGAAATAGTTAAGCATCGCTTCGGTAACTTCAAAGTCGGCGATGACGCCATCGCGCAAAGGTCGAATAGCCTGAATGTTGCTAGGTGTCTTCCCAAGCATGCGACGCGCTTCTTCGCCGACTGCAAGCGTGCGCCCTGAGCGTGTGTCGCGTGCGACCACTGAGGGCTCGCGCAAAACGATTCCCTTGCCCTTGACGTACACGAGAACGTTTGCAGTACCTAAATCGATTCCGATGTCCAAGATCTGCTCCTACGAAGAGTGCGCGCGAAACTGAGTGACGATCCTCGGCAACTTCACGGTATTGCCGAGATCGGGTTTCGGCATGACCGGCGCGACCCCGCTCGCGCGGATGACCGTCGCACCAAGTGCAGCCAGCCGTTCCTCAAAAAACTCATAGCCGCGGTCGATGTACTCGAGTCCGCCGATCTCGGTCGTACCTTGCGCCGCAAGTGCGGCCAGCACTAGTGCGCCGCCGGCTCGAATATCCGATGCCGCAACGACTGCATCCTTGAGTTTCGGAACTCCGTTGACATGTGCGGTTCGACCAGAAACGGTAATGTCCGCCCCCATGCGGATGAGTTCACTGACGTAAACGAAGCGCGCATCAAAGATAGTCTCCTCGACTTGCGATGTCCCCGCAGCAAGTGCGAGATAAGCGACTACTGGTGGTTGCAAATCGGTTGGAAAGCCAGGGTACGGAGCGGTCGTGACGTCGACCGCCTTCCATGCAGGAACGCCCTGCACGCGCACGCTGACACCTTGCGCTTCGACGTGCGCGCCGGTTTGCGCGAGCAGGTCCTGCAACGCCGCCAGCATTGTGGGGTCAACGCCGGTGACGGTCACGTCACCTTGGGTCATGGCTGCTGCGAGCAAGTACGTTCCAGCGACAAGGCGGTCGGGAATGATCGTGTACTCGCACCCATGCAACTTGCGCACGCCCTCGATGACGATCGTCGGGGTCCCTTGACCTTCAATCATTGCGCCCATGGCAACCAAGAAATCGGCAACATCAACCACTTCTGGCTCCTGTGCCGCGTTCTCGATAGTCGTCGTACCGCGCGCGCGAACCGCCGCGAGCATAAGGTTTTTCGTCGCCCCTACGCTCGGTCTTAAGAGTGCGATCGTTTCACCGCACATGTGCGGTGCGCTCACGACGACTGACCCGTGCTCGAGTTCAACTTTAGCACCGAGCGTTTCGAAGCCGTGCAAATGTAGATCCACCGCACGCGGCCCCAAGACGCATCCGCCGGGTAAGGGTACCTCTGCCTGACCAAAACGGCCGAGCAACGCTCCTGTAACGTCAAACGATGCATTAAGCTTGCTGACGAGCGCGTAGGGCGCAATGTGAGAATTGACAGACGAGGCGTCAATGATCAGCGTGCCACCCGGTTGCTCGCGGACGCTTGCGCCGAGACTTTCAAGAATAGCAGCCATGACATCGACGTCAGTGATTCGCGGCACGCGGTGCAGCACGATCTGGCCTTCGCACAACAGCGACGCGGCCATAATGGGAAGCGCTGCATTTTTAGCTCCGGGAGGAGCAAGCGATCCCGCAAGGCGCCGTCCGCCTTCGACGATCAGCCTTGTGCGCAGACCTTCGAGTGAATCCATTTACTATGGCAACGGCTTCTTCGTGCCGCTCCTTTAGACCGGGCGAGCTGTAACTGCCAAGCGAGCTTGGGCCCAGGCCACGGCTTGGCGTTCCCGTGAATCGTCGGCGCCCCGCTTCTGTGCGAGAGCCTGCTCGGCCCGCTGAAGATCCGCTCGAGCTGCCTCGACGTCTACCTCGTCTCGGGAGAGTGCGAGGTCAGTCAAGATAATGACGCGGTCAGCGAGGATTTGCATAAATCCACCTTCGACTGCGAACTGAACGCGCTGTGCTGCTTTCGTTTTATCGTCTGCACCCCCGCTCTCGATCACGTTGGCTGACACTACCCCCGTGCGCAAGGTCGTGAGCATTGGCGCGTGGTTCGCTAGTGCCCCCAAGTCTCCGGCAGCGCCGGGCGCAACCACGAGCTCAGCGTCGCCTTCGAACTTGACGTTGGTCGGAGTGACTATCGACAGGTGCGTCGCTTTTGCCATCGTCGTTATGCTTTCGCTTCCATTTTCTCAGCATTGGCTTTGACCTCATCGATGCCGCCACACATGTAAAATGCTTGCTCCGGCAGGTCGTCGAGCTTACCTTCGACGATTTCTTTGAAGCCGGTGATCGTTTCTTTGAGCGGCACGTACTTGCCAGGACGGCCAGTGAACGCCTCGGCCACAAAAAACGGTTGACTCATGAACCTTTGGATGCGCCGAGCGCGACGAACGGTGATCTTGTCATCTTCTGACAACTCTTCAATTCCCAAGATGGCGATGATGTCCTGAAGGTCGCGGTTACGCTGCAGAATTTCTTGTACGCGACGCGCAACTTCATAATGCTCCTCGCCCACAAAGCGCGGCTCGAGCAGCCGAGAGTTCGAAGCTAGCGGATCAACCGCCGGGTAGATGCCTTTGTCTGAGATCGACCGCGATAACACGGTAGTAGCGTCAAGGTGTGCAAAGGTGGTGGCCACCGCAGGATCGGTAAGATCGTCCGCAGGCACATAGACCGCCTGGACTGATGTGATCGAGCCTTTACGTGTTGAAGTGATGCGCTCTTCCAGCGCACCCATCTCAGACGCAAGCGTCGGCTGATAGCCGACTGCTGAGGGCATGCGGCCAAGCAGCGCCGATACTTCAGAGCCCGCCTGCACGAAACGGAAAATGTTGTCGATGAAAAGCAACACGTCTTTGCCTTGCTCGTCGCGGAAGTATTCGGCCATCGTAACGCCGGTAAGGCCGATGCGCAGCCGAACGCCCGGCGGCTCATCCATCTGTCCGAAGACAAGCGCGGTCTTGTCGATAACGCCTGAGTGCTTCATCTCAAGATAGAGATCATTACCTTCACGCGTTCGCTCGCCTATGCCCGTGAACACGGAATAGCCTCCATGTTCGGCGGCGATGTTTCGAATAAGCTCCTGAATGAGCACGGTTTTTCCAACACCTGCACCGCCGAACAGGCCAACTTTGCCGCCGCGCACGTATGGCGCCATCAAGTCGATGACCTTGATGCCGGTTTCAAACATCACGGTAGTCGGGTCCTGATCGTCAACTTCGGGGGCTGCACGGTGAATGGGCATCAACTTGGCTGCCTGGACGGGTTTGTCAGAGTCGATCGCTTCGCCAAGGACGTTGAAAATGCGCCCGAGCGTGGCTTCGCCGACTGGCACCGAAATGGGCGCTGCAGTGTCGACGACTTCTGCGCCTCGAACCATCCCTTCGGTCGATCCCATCGCTAGGCAGCGAACCTGATTGTTGCCAAGCTCGCTTTGCACCTCAAGAGTCAGCTGGTGCATCTTGCCGTCAACGCCTGCAACCGATGTGTGCAGCGCAGTGTTAATATCGGGCAACGACTGCGCCGAGGGAAATTCCACGTCGACGACGTTGCCTAAGATTTGCGTTACTTTTCCCGTACCTGCCATAACTGTAATTCCTATCCTTTGAGCGCTTCTGCGCCTCCGACGATTTCGAGAATTTCCTTTGTGATGGACGCTTGCCGTGTCTTGTTCATGACGAGAGTAAGGTCGTCGATTAGCTTGCCGGCATTGTCCGTAGCGTTGGTCATCGCCAACAACTGGGCGGCAAAAAACGACGCCTGCGTTTCAAGCAGCGCTTGAAAGACGGTGAACTCGAGATATTTGGGCAGCAACGCCGCGAGCACTGCACCGGCGTCTGGCTCAAACTCAAACGCGTTTTTGAGTCTCGGTTTTTCATCTTCGGGAAGCGATGATTTATCTTGTTCGTCTTTGATTCGCGTGGGAATCGGCAATAGCTGTGTGGGGGTTGGGCGCTGCACGATAGTTGAAACGAAGCGACTCGAGATCAGCGTGACAGCGTCAACTTTGCCGGAGAGAAAATCTTGCGAGAGTCGCGAGGCAATTTCGTTTGCCAGCTCGCCAAATGGCTTACTCGCAAGCGCCCAATCGGCTTCGACCGCAAACGGAGTGCTGCGCAGCTGCACCTTGCCTTTGGTACCAACCAGATAGAATCGCGGTTGAGGAGCTTGCCGCGCTTGCGACAACGCCTCGCGGACCAAATTGGAATTGAACGCGCCGGCCAAGCCTTTGTCGGCGGTCATAAGCACAAAGGCGCTTGTTTTTACTTCGCGCGACGTTAACAGAGGATGGCTAATGCCACCCGCCGTCGCCAGCTCGCCCAACATCGCACTGATGGCGGAAGCATACGGACGCGCGGCTCGCATGGCTGCCTCAGCGCGACGGATCTTCGCGCCCGCGACCATTTTCATCGCACGGGTGATCTGTTGCGTATTTTTGAGCGACCGAACCCGGTCTTTCAACTGGCGAAGCGTTGCCATGTTAGAAGCGCTTCTTAAACTCCCGGATGGCGTCGTCGAGCCGCGTGCGCGTCTCTTCTGAAATTTCCTTTCGCTCGGCGATCGTCTTCGGTATATCAGGATGCGCGGTCTGTAAGAACTCGTAGAAGCGCCGATGGAACTGTGCGATGCGTTCGGTCGGCACGTCTGAGAGAAAGTCCTTGACCGCAACGTAAATCTGGATGACTTCTTGATCCAGCGCCAATGGCTCGAACTGCGGCTGCTTGAGCGTCTCGGTGATTTTTTCGCCGCGCGACAATTGGGCTTTCGTCGTTTTGTCAAGGTCAGACGAAAGCTTGGAGAACGCAGCCAAGTCGCGATATTGCGATAGCTCCAAACGCAACTGTCCAGCAACCGACTTCATCGCCTTCGTTTGCGCTGCACCACCCACTCGTGAAACCGAAAGGCCGACGTCAATCGCGGGGCGGATGCCGCTGTAAAAGAGACCGGTCTCCAGGTAAATCTGACCGTCGGTGATTGAGATAAGATTGGTGGGAATGTAGGCGGACACGTCTCCTTGCTGCGTTTCAATCACCGGCAGTGCGGTCATTGAACCGGCGCCAAGTTCGTCTGACAACTTAGCGGCACGCTCCAAAAGACGCGAGTGCAAGTAGAAAATGTCACCTGGATACGCCTCTCGCCCCGGGGGCCTGCGCAAAATGAGTGAAATTTCGCGATACGCTTGGGCGTGCTTGGAAAGGTCATCGTAGATGATCAGAACATCTTTGCCCTGGTACATGAGTTCTTGGCCCATGGCGCAGCCAGCATAGGGTGCAATGTAACGCAAGCTTGCAGGATCGGAAGAATTCGCGGCCACGATAGTCGTGTATTCCATCGCGCCGGCATCGGTCAAGATTTTGTAAAGTTGCGCCACCGTTGACGTTTTCTGACCAATCGCGACGTAAATGCAGATAACGTTCTTGCCTTTTTGATTGATAATCGTGTCGATCGCGATCGCAGTTTTGCCGGTTTGACGGTCGCCAATAATCAGCTCACGCTGTCCTTTACCGATGGGAACCAAGCCGTCAATCGCTTTAATGCCGGTTTGCAACGGCTGACTGACAGGCTGGCGCTGAACGACCGTCGGCGCTTGAGTTTCAATGGGTCGTGTTCGGCTCGTAGTAATCGGGCCTTTATCATCGAGCGGTTCACCAAGCGGATTGACCACACGACCTACGACCGCGTCTCCGACAGGCACGGACACAATGCGGCCCGTGCGCCGCACGGTTGCGCCTTCCTTAATTTCAGCATCCGAGCCTAAAATGACGACACCCACGTTATCTTCTTCTAAGTTGAACGCAATGCCGAGCAACCCATTGGGAAACTGGACGAGCTCACCCATCTTGACCGCGGTCAAACCGTAGACCCGGGCGATGTTGTCGCCAACCTCGATGACGGTGCCAACTTCGTCCTCGCGCGTCTGCGTATGCGCGGTAGCAATTTGCTGTTTTAGGATGCCAGCAATTTCATCAGCGTTGATCATGATTCGCTTCCTTTGGTTGATGCTTTACCGTTGGTTCGTCCGTTGGGTGACGTCGTGGCCCACGAGTCGGTCGTCGCTAAGAGATGCCTGCGCAGTTCTTCGAGCTTTCCCGAGACGCTTGCGTCAACGTATCGATCGCCGACTTGTACCACAAGGCCGCCCAGCAATGCCGGCGTTAGTGTCGTTTGGGGGATGATCGTGCGCCCGTAGACTTTCGAAAGTCGTTGCTTGAGCTCGTCCAGCTCACTTTGCGTGAGCGGCATAGGTGTACCGACCGCTGCTGGTTCTCTGCCAGCTTCACGGTCGAGCATTTCATGCATTTGTTGGGCGACAATGCCGACAAGATTTTCACGATGTTTGCGCACCAGCAAGATGATGAAGTTCAGCGTCAGTTCGCTTGCGCGTTCGGCCAATGTGCTGTGCAAGATTTGTTCCTTGACCCGTCTGTCGACGACAGGCGAGTCATAAAAGGTTTGAAGATCCGGGTCCGATTGTAGAGCGCTGACAAAACCGTCCAATTCGCTCGTAATCAAACTCTCGCGCCCTTGGTCCTTGGCTAGGCTGAAGAGCGCCGTGGAATAGGGCTTGGCAATTGTCTCCTTAAGCATGTGCTCTTTCTAAGTCTTTGATGAGCCGTGCGACGAGCGTCTGCTGCGTTTGCGCATCAATCTCACGTTTGGCCAATGCTTGCGCCTGGCGATGCGCTTGTTCGACCGTCTCTTCCAAAAGTTCGCGGCGCACACGGTAGCGTTCGCGCTCGAGCTCTCCATTTGCGTGCGCGACAATGCGCTGCGCGTGCTCGCTTGCTTCTTTGCGAGCGTCCTCGACGCGTTTAGTCGCTTGCGCCTTCCCCACTTGCACCATGCGTACTGCATCGGCTTTGGCCTGTTCGATGGCCTGGCGGGCAACGGTGACAGCGGCTTCTGACTTGTCGCGATATGCCTGTCCGTCTTCAACGAGCTTGTTTTGCGCGTGCTGATGCGCAACGAGCA
>JBPYDX010000047.1:0-6407 GCA_051986115.1 Candidatus Eremiobacteraceae bacterium | reverse complement strand
GACTGGACACAGGCCAATATAGCCAACATGCGCACGCAGATCAAACAGCTCGGAACATCGTATGACTGGACGCGCGAGATCGACACCTCGTCGCCTGAGTATTACCGCTGGACGCAATGGATGTTCTTGCTCATGTTCCGCAAGGGTCTCGCGTACAAAGCGGAAGCCGTCTTAAACTGGTGTCCGGTGGATCAGACTATCCTTGCAAATGAGCAAGCCGAAGGAGGTGTCTGCTGGCGTTGTGGTTCTCCGGTTGAACGGCGCAAGCTTAAGCAGTGGTTTTTCCGCATCACCAAGTACGCGGATCAATTACTATTGGGTCTCGATCGTCTCGATGGATGGCCCGAGCGCGTTAAGACAATGCAGCGCAACTGGATTGGGCGCAGTGAAGGTGCAACAATTGCGTTTGCACTCGAAGATGGCAGCGGCACGATCGAGGCATTCACCACGCGCGTTGACACGCTTTTTGGCGCAAGCTACGTTGCAATCGCTCCTGAGCACCCGCTGCTCGATCGTATCATCGCCGGAAAACCGGAAGCGCCTGCGGTGACTGAGTTCGTCAACAGCGTCAAAGACAAAACGGAACTCGACGCTCAACTCATGGCAAAAGCAGGCGTGTTTACGGGTGCCCACGTGCGCAACCCCCTGAGCGGAGAACGCATTCCTATTTGGGTCAGCAACTATGTGGTAGCTGAGTATGGAACTGGTGCGCTCATGGGCGTGCCTGCGCACGATCAGCGCGACTACGAGTTCGCTCGCGCCCATCATTTGCCGATCAAGACGGTCATCAAGCCTGCGAATGCTGCGAGCGCACCCAGTGCAAGCCGCTTGCCGGCAGCCTTCGTCGAAGATGGTGTGCTGGTGAACAGCGGCGAGTTTAGCGAAATGTTGAGCGCACAAGCTCGGCAAGCAATGACCGACAAGCTTGTTACGATGGGTGCGGGAACGCCAACTGTTAATTACAAGTTGCGCGATTGGTTAATTTCGCGAGAGCGCTACTGGGGAGCCCCTGTTCCAATTATTGTGTGTCCTAAGGATGGCTATGTGGCCGTTCCCGAAGATCAATTGCCGGTTCGGCTGCCCGATGAGGTACCGATTACTGGAACGCAAGGCAGCCCGCTCGAGCACGTTCCCGAATTCATTAATACCACTTGTCCGGTGTGCGGCGGCCCGGCAAAACGGGAACCGGAAACGATGGACACGTTTATGTGCTCGTCCTGGTATTATTTGCGATATTTGAGCCCCCATGACAACAAGGAACCCTGGAAACTTGAAGTGGCTCGTTATTGGGCCCCGGTCGATCAGTACATCGGTGGTATTGAACACGCTGTGCTCCACCTTATGTACGCGCGATTCTTCTATAAGGTACTTCACAAAGAAAAGCTCGTTTCGGGCGATGAGCCCTTCAGTCGTCTTTTCAATCAAGGAATGGTCTTGGGTGAAAACCACGAGAAGATGAGCAAGTCACGCGGCAACGTCATTGGCATCGACGAAGCCGTGCAGACCTATGGCGCGGATGCGCTACGCTTGTTCGAAATGTTTGCGGGTCCACCAGAGTCAGACTTCCCCTGGTCGACGACAGGGATCGTCGGAGCAACGCGCACGTTGCAACGAATTTGGCGGCTCATTTTGGCAAATGCAGACATCGTTCATAAGGCGCCGCTAGAAGGAACCGATGGCCGGACGCTAACGGCAGCCGAAACTAGATTGCGCCGAAGCGTCCACGAAAAAATTCGACAAATCGGTGATGAGCTTAGCGAACGCATGCATTTGAACACCTCGGTGGCTGCGATCATGACGCTCCTCAACGACATTGAAGATTTCGCTAAGCACGAGGACGCCGCTGAATCAGCCGCATTCGCCGAAGCGTTGCGTTCAATGCTCTTGATCGCTGCTCCGTTTGCGCCCCACATTACCGAGGAGTTGTGGCAGCGCACCGGCGGCAGCGGGAGCATTCATACGCACCCATGGCCAGATTATGCGGAGGCTGCCCTCAGGCGTGCGCTCATCGGCATTGTCATTCAAGTTAATGGAAAGCGCCGCGGTGTCGTTGACGAGTCGCCTGGAGTCGATCAACAAACCGTGTTTGAGCACGCCAAGCGCGTCGATACGGTGGCCGCTCAGCTCGACGGGAAAACAGTTCGCAAGCTCGTCTTCGTCAAGGATAAGCTACTTAATATCGTCGCTGCTTAGTTCGGGTTGGCTTTGAAGTAAGAAACCGTTTTGCCAATGCCGTCCGCGAGTTTGGTTTGCGGTTCCCAGCCAAGCACTGCTTTTGCTTTATCAATAGCAAAGACGCAGCGATACACGTCGCCTGAACGCTTCGGGGCCTTGACGACATCGACATCACGGCCCACGGCATCGGCTATGAAGTGGTGCAGATTGTTCACAGATGTTCCGACGCCTGTGCCGATGTTGACGATCTCGCCATCGCCACGCTCAATGGCTTGCAGATTTGCCTGAGCCACATCGCCAACAAAAACATAGTCCTTTTGCTGTTCGCCATCCCAGTCAACTCGAATCGGTTCACCTTTTATGATGTGCCCAGTGAAGATGGCAATCACTCCAGCTTCGCCGTTGGGGTCTTGGCGCGGCCCGTAAACATTCCCGTAGCGCAACGCTGTGTAGCGCAGGCCTAGCGCCGAAGAAAAGTAGCGAAGGTAATATTCCGCCACCATCTTTGAAATGCCATACGGGGATTCGGGCAACTGTGAGTGTTGTTCGTCGATCGGCAAGTGTACTGGTGTGCCATACGTGGCCGCAGACGAAGCAAAGACAACTTTACGAGCCTTGTGTTTTGCGGCCAGCGTTAAGACGTTGAGCAAACCCTTAACGTTAACGTCGGCGTCGTATATTGGATCCTGAGTTGAGATAGCGACACTGTGCTGTGCTGCGTGGTGGCTAACGACGTCAGGAGCGAACTTTGCAAAAACATCCGCGAGTGCACTGTCACGGATGTCGATTTCGTGGAGTTGAGCCTTCGCATTGAGGTTTGGTCTGCGGCCGCCACCGTGCTTCCAAAAAGAATCAACGATGGCAACTTCGTGGCCAGCGCCGATGAGCGCGTCGACCACATGAGAGCCGATGAACCCGGCACCGCCGGTTACAAGGATGCGCATCGAGCATGTGCTCCCGCGGAGCCGGCGGTGTTGAAAAGACTTAGGCTAGATCTTGACCGGTTGACTACAGGCGCAGATGGCCGGTCACAGCTAGCAGGATAAGGATCAGGAGCACGATGATGAACGCTTCCACTCTTCACTCAACCCCCTTCCAAAAGACCTGATGGCTGGACTTTCTCTTTCCGCTACCACAGGTCGCGTTCCTCGTTGACGCGATTGATTCATCGCGTGAATGTCAGTCGTTGGAGAACACTTGGCAATCGCTGCTACGCGGGCACGCTTTCGCGATTGCATTCGGTTCGTATGCGCTCGGCATCATTTGCGCTGCAACAGCCGCACCTTTTGTTGCCATAGCAGCACCGAGCGCCTTAGTGCTCGCCGCTCTATTTCTAACGTCACCAGTAAGCCAGAAGTTCCTAATTGCATTTATTGTGGCGTTTATAGCCGGAGAAAGCGCTGCAACGCTGGCGCTGTGGCACCGAGCACATGAGCCCTATGCAGCCTTAGCTGGCCATCATGTGGTTGCCGATGCAGTGGCAATTGAACGGCCACGTTTGGCAGATAATGCATCGTTTCGGGCTCGCATCGTCAGGGTTCGGTCACCTTCAACGAGGGCGAGTGCAACATTGGCCGGTGCATTGGTTCTGGTTTCCATGCCGACCGCGCCCAACATGGACATTGCAGGCCAAAAAATCACCGTTCGAGGCCGTGTCGATCTGCCCCAAGGCCCGAGAAATGAGGGTGAACCCGGCGAGCGCGACATCCTGGGGGATCAGGGCGTCGAGATCATCCTCGTTGCTCATCGGGCAAGTGATGTCGCTCTTCGAGGCAGAGCGCCAGGATGGGAAGCTTGGTGGGCGCGGGCGAGACAACGTATTGCTGACAAAGTTGAAGGGCAACTACCAGCTCTTGAGGCTACCGTTCTAGAGGGCATCTTGTGGGGTGATCGAGGAAATCTTCCCGCAACGCTGCGTCAAGAATTTTCCGACACGGGAACCGTTCATGTACTCACAACGGCAGGACTGCACTTGGGCATTATGGCGGGTTTCATCGCTTGGGTTTTGGCGCTGCTGCCGCTTACGCGGCCTTTACGCGTTGCTTTGATGCTTGCGGGAGCCTGGCTCTATGCAGCGCTAGCTGGACTGCATTTGCCCACGTTGCGCGCAGCGACGATGCTGACCGCAGGAACGGCGGCACTTGAACTTGGCCGCGGCAGGACAGCAAGCGCGATCTTTGCCGCTGCCGCAAGCGCGGTTGTCCTGCCACACCCGCTCGTCTTGCTGTCACCATCTTTTGCAATGTCGTTTGCATGTGTGGTTGGTATAGCGCTTGTGAACCCAATTCTCACATCCTGTGGATTGCGAGAGGGTTGCGGTTTACCACCATTTATCGTGGAGGTTCTGCGTACGTCGCTTGCCGTGCAAATTGCACTATGGCCTTTGCAAGCACTGTACTTTAACGCCCTGACGCCTTACGCGGTCCTTGCGAATGCGGTCGTCGTGCCTCTGATCGGCTTAGTTATGGCAGTTGGAGCTCTATTTTGCATCGCGGCACTTACATTTACACCGTTGGCAGTGCCTTTAGGCAACATAGTGTGGTGGGGCCTCAGCTTTATCATCGAAGCGGTGCAGTTTTTTGCCGGGCTGCCGGCCGCTCATATTGACATGCCGCCACCAACACATTGTTTCTTAATAGCGTATTGGTTAATACTGGCAGGTTTGGCGTGGGCGCTAACACATGGCGTTGGTCGAAGGGTTGTGATTGCCGGAAGCATCTGCTCAATAGTCGTCCTTGTAATTGCATATTGCATGCCTGGCATAGGCGCCGCGCTTGATCGCAAGATTCATCTCGACGCGATTGATGTTGGGCAAGCTGATTGTTTCTTAATACGCTCGCCTGGCGGCCATGCGATGCTTATTGATGGAGGCGGCCGACTTGAACGGACATCAGCCAGCACAGTCGTTGCGGCACCGCTTGGCGACCGCATAGCAACGCGAACGGTCATTCCATTTCTGCTACGACACTGGGTGTTTCGCTTGGATGCGGTAGTGTTAACGCATCCGCATGGCGATCACGCTGGAGGTTTGCCTGTCATCTTAACTCGCGAGCGCGTCGAGCGCGTGTATGACTCGGCGCAGCAATACTCGGGTCCCGCCTATCATCGGATGCTCGACGTCGTGGGTGAGCGCCACATACAATGGATTCGAGCGCAGCGAGGCATTACGTTCGATCTCGGACCGACCACTCACGTACGAGTCCTTGCGCCAGAACTTCCATTCATTGCTGGCACTTCTTCAGACATCAATAACAACTCAGTGGTTTTACGAGTTGTTTTTGGACGCATTGCCATGCTGCTCACAGGTGACGCTCAATCCGAAGCTGAGACTCGCCTGTTGTCTCATCATGCTGCCGATCTCAGCGCCGACGTCCTCAAAGTTGGCCATCACGGCAGCGCCTACTCCTCAACGCCGCAGTTTCTAGATGCGGTTCACCCGAAGATCGCGATCATCTCGTGTGGTTTGCACAACGTCTTTGGACACCCAAGCCCGCTAACTTTGGCAGCCTTGGCAACTGAGGGTGCTCGAGTCTTTCGAACCGATCAAGATGGTGGAGTTCAGATCGTCTCAGATGGGGCTAGAATTTGGGCGACGTCCCTGAGCGCTAACTCGACAAGGTTTTGAGCGCCCGGTCGGCGGCAAGAGCGTTCAAACGGTGCATGTTCCAGTTCAAATCGCTAATGGTGCCTGCTCCAGGTGCGCTTGGCGGCAGCATTTTCGGCACGTCGATAGACTCGACAACATTCCTTGGGCAACGCGTTCATTGCGCGTAAAGCTACTCCATCGCTTTTTGCAATAAGCCGACGCCCTCGTGGGTACAATTTTAGGAGAGAGAGAGGCGAAAATATGCAAGTCAATCAAGCATACGAGCCGCAGAAAAGGTTTGAGTACCGATTTGTCTCCGTGCTCGCTAGCCACGTGGAAGGAAATCCGAGCGAACTCGCGTCTGATCGCCAAACACTGGACGATCTTGGTACCGGCGGTTGGCAAATTCGGGCGATGGTCGCAGACCCTCGAAATCCTGCCGCGAGACTGATCGTCGCGTTACAACGCGAGACATAAAAAAAGAAAGGCCCGCCAGACAGCGGGCCCTTCTTTTTTTCAGCGGGTTAGGTCGTGGTGATCAACCACTCGTTCCCGAATCGGTCGTGGATTTGTCCGAATCTGCCACCCCAAGACGCCGGCTCAAGCGGCATCTGCACTTCGCCACCTTGTGAAAGCGCCTTGAAAA
>JBPYDX010000046.1:0-2978 GCA_051986115.1 Candidatus Eremiobacteraceae bacterium | reverse complement strand
CGCAGCCGGTTTGCGCTCTCCGCTTCAGCGAGGCCCGCGATCCGGCTATGGCACTCAAGATAGCCGACTAAGCTGCCACCGTGAGCCAGTGCGACGCCTGCAACTTTGAGCGGCGGACCAGCTTCGTGCGCATCGGAATTTTCGTCGAAGTCAACGGTCATTACGGCGGGAGGCGCCGATGAGGAAAGCGCCAACAGGTCGCGCTGCGCGCGAACGATCGAGCCAACCGCCCGCGCGTCGAATCCACCTCGCAGCACCCCATCGGGACTCCACGTCAAAAGGGGGGTTGGTTCGTACTTACCATCGAGCCGGAACCAAATGCGTAGCGCAGAAAGGTCGAACTCAGCAACGGCTTGCTGGACCCAAGCCTCAAGGGCCTCGGGCAAAGGTAACTCGTCGGGCCACGTGGGCCCGACGTGCAGCTGACCAACGACCTTCATCTATTATCATTGTCGGCAATGATGGCACTGGAGCGCGTCCTGAAAGTAGGGACATGCCAGTGTGGGGGAGCGGTCCTGACTGCGTGAGAAAACCTCTACGCGGACCTACCACGCCTGTCGCGCGCGCGTCCGGCCTTGCTAGCGTGATTTGAGGAGGCGTTCGTGAGCAAACCCATCGAGCCCGAGCATGTATTGCTCGAATTTTTTACAATTTGCTCTTGGCATCCAGAATCAGAACCGGCCGAACAACCAATCCCGCTTTTCGTGGTGGGATTCCGAGAAGGTGGCGAGCCGGTTTTCGTTTGGCTCGTCGATCGACACAATTTTGATGGATCAACGCTAACCCGCGACTCGTATTGGCAACATGCGCTGAGCGATCTCGAATCGTACTTTACCAAAAAACTTTCCAAATGTGTCGAGGAGGAAGGTTGTGTGCGCGGTGGCGTCGAGCTGCTTGTCTCGACCTACCAAAAACAATTGCGCTTCTCGCCCCTGACACCGGTTTCAGATCACCCATTTGGCCTGCGTAAGAGTAAGGAGCTCGCTGCTGTCTAATCCCCACTGCGGTCGGTGATTCGACCGCCGACAATCAGGATGCTTAGGGCGGTCGAGGCAACTCGACCGCCGCGCTTTTGTTAATGCTGTACTCAACACAACGCGAAGCTGAGCGGGTCGTGCTTGCCGGAGTGGATACCGGCGACGACCGCGGCTTGTTCGCGATTGAAATGGACGAACTTGACGCACTGGCACGTGCAGCTGGAGGGCATGTCGTTGCCAATGTGGTGCAGCGACGGCCCAGCGTTGATCCGGCGACTCTCTTCGGTGCAGGTAAGGTTGATGAAATCGCAGGCGTCGCACGCGAAACCGATGCTAACCTGCTCGTCACGCTCAACGCGCTGCGGCCTCGCCAGCGAGCTGCGCTCGAGCATCAGCTCGACGGCGTCGTTGTCATGGATCGCTCCGTGCTTATCTTAGACATCTTTGCCAGCCACGCGCGCACCAGTGAAGGAAAACTGCAAGTTGAATTAGCGCAGTTGCGTCACCGTTCCGCAAATCTTATCGGATCGCGGGAGGAGCTTTCTCGGTTGGGTGGTGGCATTGGAACGCGCGGTCCCGGTGAGACCAAGCTTGAAGTCGACCGCCGCCGCATTCGCTTACGCATCAGTCATCTTGAAACGCAACTAGAAAACGTACGCAAACGTCGGGCAGAGCAGCGCCGCAGCCGTGAACGGACGCCTGTTGTCGCGCTTGTCGGCTACACCAATGCCGGCAAGTCGTCGCTGCTCAATACACTTTCGGGTGCAAACGTGCTCGTCGCCGACCAGCCATTTGCAACCCTCGATCCAACGCTGCGCAGGGTTCGTCTGAACGAAGGCGAGACCGCCATTATCGCTGATACCGTCGGATTTATCTCAGACCTTCCCAAAGAGCTCGTTGCCGCATTTCGCGCAACCCTTGAAGAAGTCTCAAATGCCACCTTACTCGTGCATGTCTTGGATGCAAGCAATCCATACTGGCAACGTCAGCGGGATTCAGTCAACGTCGTGTTGCGCGAATTAGGCGCCTCAGACATGCCCGTGGTGTATGTCTGGAATAAGATCGACACGCTATCTCACGTGGGATCTGATTTTGATTTGGGCGACTTAGGCATTTTAGTTTCAGCAAAGACCGGTGAAGGCATATCCGCGTTGAAGTCGGCTGTTGCCGGTAAGCTTCGGGCATTGGCGTCGACCGGATCCTCTGAATCTTCCTGAGGGTCTGGCATCGGGAAAAGTCCATCGGGAGGGTTCGTCAGCTCAGGCGCTTGCAGCGAGCGTGTTGCAATTTCGACTTGTGCCGCCGGCTCGAGTTCCGCGTCGATGCCAAGGGATTCATAATCTTTGAGTTTGCGAGCCGTAACCAGCACCCGGCTCTCAAGTGAACCGAGTCCACGATTATACGCATCCACCGCAGCACCCAAGTTCCTGCCCATCGCAAAAAAGTGCTTGCTCATATCGGCGAGCCGTTTGTAAATCTCGCTGCCGAGGGAGCTGATGGCGTGAGCTTCCTTTGCGATCGCTTCTTGGCGCCAGCCATAACTCACAGCGCGCAACAACGCGATGAGGGTTGTTGGACTTGCCGGGATGACGCGCTGGGCGACACCTGCTTCAATCAACGAAGGATCGCCCTCGAGCGCAGCGCTGAAAAACATTTCGCCCGGCAAGAACATGATGACAAATTCTGGTGTCGGCGAGAATTGATCCCAATATTGTTTTTTGGCCAAGCTGTTAATGTGGCTGCGCACGTTTTGCGCATGAACTTTGAGCCAGTTGCGCCGGCTTTCATCGTCCGTTTGATCGAGCGAAGTGAGGTATGCTTCGAGTGGAGCCTTAGCGTCGACAACGATCGTCTTATCGCCGGGCTGTCGTATGATCATGTCAGGCCGCAGGCGGCCTTCTTCCGTCGCGACTGTTGGCTGCTCCCAAAAATCGCAGTAGTTGAGCATTCCAGCGATCTCGACAACGCGCTTGAGTTGAATTTCACCCCAGCGGCCGCGTA
>JBPYDX010000045.1:0-3289 GCA_051986115.1 Candidatus Eremiobacteraceae bacterium | reverse complement strand
TTGCACAAGCAAGCATCGCTGGAAGGAATCCTTAACGCCGATGCTAGGGCAACTGGAACCCTTGCCAACCCGGTGCTCGCCGGATCCGCCGCTTTGCGCAACGCAACGATACGTTCTAATTTTGAGACCGTGCCAATCACCGGATTAAACGCTGACGTTGCATTTACGAACAATGCAATCGACCTTTCGAAGCTCCACGCAGCGGTGGGTCAAGGAACGATTGATGCGTTTGGCGTTGCGCATCTGTCGAGCACAGCATCGGGCAGCGGCTTTGGCAGAGTCGCTTACGATCTGCACTTCGCAGCGCGTCGTGCCAATCTCACCGTGCCAAAGTACTTTAGCGGGGTGCTTGACGCCAACTTGGGCATCGATACGACTCGCACTGAACCACTGCTTGCGGGCGATGTGATCGTCTCCAATGCTAATTTGCCGTTCGCTGGAATTTTGGCGCTAGCAGGAGGGGGAGGCAACTCAGCGCCCCAGAGCGCAAATGTCCCAGGTGTGCCTCCGGTTCGCAAAGGCCACACAATCGTTTATGGAGGTCAGGTTTTTGGGCCAAAGCCGCAGACGCTTGTGGCAACGCCAGCCCCGCACAAGTCGACGCCAGCGCCTAAGCCGATAGCGTTGAACCTCACGGCGAGTGTCGGGGATAACGTCAATGTTACCGGCTTGGTCAACGCCACAGGCACAGGCACGCTGCAGATTTCCGGCACAACCACCGCGCCGCACATTGAGGGCTCGGTGACGGCGCTGCGCGGCAGTGTCTCGGCGTTCAACACCACGTTCAACCTCGTGCGCGCCATCGTCGCGTTCCATCCGCGCGATGGACTGGTGCCGAGCATCGATGCGCAAGCAGTTGCCTACCGCCCAGAGGCGGACATCACGGTGACGGTTAGCGGCAGAGTCGATCAGCTGCATACAACGCTCACATCCGACCCACCGATGTCGGAGCAAGCAATCTTGGCTAACATCTTAGACATCAACGGCATAAACAACGCCATGAGCGGCGGCGCTTCAGGCTCCAGCGCCTTCTCAGCGCAAGGCGTTGCAGGCAGTCTGCTCACGAGCCGGTTGTTGTCTGGGATCAATTATGGGTTAGAGCAGACCCTGCACATCAACGAAGTCGATCTTGCATTCGATCAGAACGGCTCCCCAACAGTTGAATTACGCCAACAATACGGGAAAAATTTATACGCGCTCTATCGAACGTCGTTTTCCACGCCGCCACAACAAACTGTTGGTATGCTCTTCGAGCCGAGGAGTTGGCTAGAAGTGGAAGTCCTGGAGAAGCAGAATACCGCAGGCCAATCGTATTGGCAACAGCCGGGTCAGTACTACACGTTTCAAGCGACGTACAAACTCCCCAACGCTCCTGCGCACGCTCACCGGCATCATGAGCCTGTGCAACCGCAAGGCCAGCCTGTGCAGATCGGCCCTTAATACTCGATTGCTTGAGTCTTAGCCTCGGAAAAAAAGTCGACGTCAAGAACGTCTTCTGGATAGTTGAAATCGGAGAACGTAAAGCTAATTCCATCGTAGTTCACAGAGGGTGTGTTTTGCAAGAATCCGCCCGTGCGAACCGTTGATGCAGTCGATTCGGAAGACATAAACCAGTGACCGTCTACAATCGTATACTCTGCATCCCAAGGTACGGTGGTCGCGGGTCCGGTTTGAAAAATTCCCTGGCTGCTTAGCTTCCAAATGATGAATGCCTGCGAGTCTATCCAAGCCTCACGCAGGCGGTAATAGTCGGGTCGGTCGACCGGCGTGAGCTTGAGGTGGTAAACCCAACGGGATCGATACTGCTCGATCCCAATGAGACTGGCTTCATAGTCACGTGCGATCGTCAGCACTCGACCCAGCGTTTTGACATCGACATCGCTGTCGGGCTCGGGAGTGCGCATCCCGGGAAACAGTGCCGGCTTAGGCGGTAAGAGATCGAACGCGTACATCGGCGAAATTTCTGGAACGCCAAATGGTTCTGAGTAATTGCCCTTGGGTTGATTTGGGAAAAGCGAACCGATAATGGGGATGTTTACGCGCCAGCCCCACGGATTTTCGGGCTTGTTCGTGGTGGCAACGGGCACGGTGTGCGTGACGACAATGCCGTCACTGGTTCGCGCTGTGGAGCGAAATGTCTCGATAAATGGTTTGCCGTTAACCGTCGCGCGAGTGGTGACTAAGAACGAAATCATCGGCGGATATTCAAAAGTGCGCAAAGTGTGCAGCGCGTTATCGAAAATGTCACTCGGCGTGAGCTTACCCTCAACAGGCCGCTCAGTATTGCCATGAATGAGCGCGATAGCATCGAGCGATGTGGCAGACTCTGTCGTAAAGCGAGCGATATGCTCGGTCAACTGCCTGGGGCAGCTTGAGGGCGCGCCCATCGTTTTCACCGTAAAGACGACGTCGTACGTGGTTGATGGCTTGAGCTGCGGAAGCGGCATGGTTGCAACGGTCGTTGTCGGACTTGCAAAGTTTTGTTCCCGGTGTAAGGCATTAGATGGAGCAAGAGGGGTAAACTTCGGTGACAGCGAGATTACTTGTCCGCTCTCGGGGAACAGCATCACCTGCTTTATGATGTTGAGCGTTCCATTATCCGCCGCGATGCCCAGCGGCGTTGATAGGGAGACGTCAGTACCGCTTTCTTGCGGGGCGACGAGTTTGAAGATCGGCTGGCGAACCAAAAAGTCGTAGTCGCAGCTCGAGGTTGCAGCAAACGCGTGTGTTGCACTGGGCAGACAGACCGACAACGCTAGGGCAAGGGCCAGAAGAAGCTTGATACGCACGGACGATAACCATTTAACGGAGCCGGCTATTCTTCCGTCTAATCCGGTTGCGACTTCCAGCTGAGGATTCAAGCATGGTGACGCGTCGACTATTTCTTACCGCAGCGGCCACTGCGGCTGCCGCTTCGCTCAGGCCGGCAAACCGAGCCCTGGCCGCAACGTCTGCTCCATCACCGACGCCGAGCCCATCATCTGGTCCAACAAAGCCATCGAGGCTGGCTCGCGAACTTGCTCAGTCGCTGCAGCGCGAACTCACGAAAGCGCGACTCTCGGACTCAATGACCGAGAAGATCGCTGCTGATATACAAAGTAATTTTTCAATTGCCAATGCGTTGGGCACGCACATCGATCCAAATCTACCGCCACCGGATTTTGTCTTTACGGCGCTGGGCTCCAGCCGACCGTGAGCGCAAGCGAATCCTACGCGTCGCTTGCGGATCTGGCGCACAAGCTGCGCTCAAAGCAGATCAACTCGCTCGAGTTAACCCGTGCAAGCTTGC
>JBPYDX010000044.1:0-2251 GCA_051986115.1 Candidatus Eremiobacteraceae bacterium | reverse complement strand
GGTGCTGGCTGCGATTGTACTGTTGTGCGTGATCGGACTCGGTCTCTACGGGATCGTGGGGCTCGCCGAGTGGATGGTGTTGCGTTTGTACGGCGGCCAGATGCCGGTAAGCGGCGTCATTTGAGTGTTGCCTGCGGTAGCACGCGAGGGCGTGGGTCGCGCGGTGAGTTTGCCTAGCCTACGCAGCCTTAACTCACGAGCGTTGGAGTCCGGGGTTCGCCGGTTTTCACCATGGGCTTGTCGACGGAGCGCGTCCAACAGCCTCTTGCCAGGTTTCGCGAGTGATCCGCTATCTTGCTTCCGCTTGTTACATCTGCTCCATTCGTGGGCGCACACAGTACGTCCTAGTCCTGAAACTCACGTGGAAGCTCTCAAGCGCAGTAGCGCACGCTTTTTGATGCGCAAACAGGAGGTACACCATGACAGCACTTAATCTTACCCGTCGCGGCGTGCTGCTCGGCTCTGCCGCCGCCCTGAGTATGACAGCTGTCGCCCAAGCAGCCACGCTCGCCGAGATCAGGAAGCGCGGTTACATGACTGTGGCGACTGAAGACGATTTCCGGCCATTCGAATTCACTCAGGACGGCAAACCGACCGGTTACGATCAGGAACTCCTCGAGATGTTCAGAAAAAAGGCCGGATTCGAGGTCCGTCAGGACATCATTCCGTGGACCGGCATTCTTCCGGGCGTTACCACCGGCAAGTACGACGCGGCTGTGAGTGCCGTTCTGGTGACCCAAGAGCGAATGAAGACGCTCGATTTCTGTGCCCCAACAGCAGAGTCAGTCGACTATTATCTCAAGCGCAAGAACGACAAAAGGATTCAGGGTATAAAGGATCTCAATGGATTGACTGTCGGCGTCGAGGCAGGCAGCGCCATGCTGAAGTTGCTTCCGCAGCTGGACGATATGCTCAAGGCGACCGGCGGCAGCCTCGGCAAGGTCGTGTCCTATCAAGGCTATCCAGAGGCGTACCAGGATTTAGCGCTAGGCCGCATAGACTATGTGGTCAATGTCTGGCTGAGTTTACAAACCATTGCCAAAGAGAAGCCTGATACTTTCGAGATTGGTCAAGCTGTATCTAAGCCGGTCTACATTGGTTGGCCAGTGCTGAAGGGCAACGCTGAACTTCTGGCGGTAGTAAATGAATTCCTGCTCGCCGCACGCAAAGACGGTTCGATGTACTTACTGCAGAAGAAATATTTCAATACCACTTACGAGCACATGCCTGAGGTGCCCACCGCAAGCGTATGATCTAGCTCACCTATGGGGACTGGGGATTATCTGGCGCTAGCCGCCGGGGCGGCGAACACGATTGCGGTCAGTGTGCTGGCAATTGTGATCGGCGCGCCCCTTGGTTTGGGCTTGGCGTTGATACGCTGGGGACAAGTGCGCGGCATCGATGGCATTATAGCTACCGCGGTCAGCCTTCTCCGCGCCACGCCCGCCGTAACCCTTGTGCTTTTGGTGTATTTTGCGCTGCCGACTATCGGACTCGAATTGCCGCGTTTTGTAGCCGCCGTCGCTACCTTGTCACTTGGAACGATGGCTTATAATTGCGAGATTTGGCGCGCAACATTGCTCGCTTTCCCCTCCGATCAGCTTGATGCCGCTCGCGCGTTCGGAATGCCGCGCGGCTTGCGCGTTCGTCTGATCGTACTCCCCCAGATCGCCCGCGCCGCACTGCCCGCGCTGGTCAATGAGATGACGCTCATTATCAAAGTTAGTCCGGCGGTCGCGGTGATCGGTGTGATCGAGGCAACGCGCGCGGCGGTTCGTATCGGCGCCGCAACTTATAATCCCATCCCGCCCTTCCTAGTTGCGCTCGCTATCTACGTTTGCGTGATCGGTACCTTCGTCGCCGCGCAGCGCGCGCTAGAGCGACGCCAGCACCGCAGTGGGACGCGCGCATGATTCCGCGCGGCATCGAAGTATTATGGGAACAAAGGGATGCGATGCTCAACGGCTTGTTGACGACGATCGCGATCACGGCCGTAGGTGCGGTCTGCGCCAGCCTCCTTGGCCTCATTCTGTTTGCGCTGCTGATTTCACGTCACCGCTCGCTTGCGCTTATTCTGGCATGGCTGATCGATTTGATGCGCTGCGTGCCGTTCATGTTGTTCTGCTACATGATCTATTATGGGCTGCCTTCGTTCGGGATCGTGATCAGCAACATGACAGCTGGCATCGCCGCGCTAACGCTTTACAACGCAGCCTACATTGCGGAATTGCTCCGCGGCAGCTTTTCCGCT
>JBPYDX010000043.1:0-3107 GCA_051986115.1 Candidatus Eremiobacteraceae bacterium | reverse complement strand
ATCAACCCAGCCACCCCGCTCAATGTGCTCGGTGAGATCCTTCCATATATTGACCTCTTGCTGATCATGAGCGTCAACCCGGGTTTTGGGGGTCAGTCCTACATTCCGACGTCGACAAAAAAAATTGCAGCGGCCCGCGAGCTTGTGGATCGCAGCGGCTTCAACGTGGAAATCGAAGTCGATGGAGGCGTGCACCTCGACAACGTCGCGCAAGTGGCTGCGGCCGGCGCAGACACTGTCGTTATGGGTGCCGGCATTTTCGATACGCCCAAGCCTGCCGAAACCATCGGGCGCGTTCGCGCATTGTGCGCACACTGACACCCAAGCTCACCGAAGACCAACTCGTCGCATCGATCGCTGCAGCTCTCGGAGAGCAGCCGCGCAAGCTTCGCGTGGGCATCGGCGACGACGCAGCTGTTTGGAAAACACCGCGCTCCCACAGCAATCTTGTTACCACCGACATGCTGGTTGACGGCGTCCATTTTCGGCTGGAATCGACAAGCGCACAAGCGCTTGGGCATAAGGCGCTAGCGGTCAACTTATCGGATATCGCGGCCATGGGCGGTCAACCCAAAGTCGCTGTCGTTGCACTTGGCGTAACGCCAGTTATCGACGAAGCGTGGGTGCGTTTGTTTTATAACGGTATGGCTGATCTCGCCCGTGCATATTCGTGCACCGTCGCCGGCGGCGACATTGTGAAGGCACCGGCGCTTACGATCTGCGTGACCGTCGCCGGCGATATTCGTCAGAGCAACGTGCGCCTTCGCAGCGGCGCAAAGCCAGGCGACTTCATCTGCGTCAGTGGACCTTTGGGCTTGGCCGCCGCGGGCTTACAATCAAGCGAACCCACATTGCGCCGCGCATACGAAACGCCAGCGCCGCGAGTGCGCGAAGGCCAAATGTTAGCATCGTCGCGCCTGACGCACGCGATGATGGATATTTCAGATGGGCTTTCACTCGACGTCGCCCGCATGGCGCGCGCTTCGCGCGTCGACGCCGTGCTCGATGTGAGCGCGTTGCACGTACACCCTGCACTCGAAGCGTTCGCACACTCGCATGAGCTATCTGCAACAGATCTCATGCTCCATGGTGGCGACGACTACGAACTGCTTGTCGCAGTCGACCCACGCGGCTACCAGCACCTTGCTAATCGCTTTCGATCGCGCTTTAAGCGCGAGCTCACACGATGCGGTAAATTTGAGGCGGGGACCGGTAAAGTGTGGCTTCTAGAAAACGGCAAGAAGATCGAGCATCAGCCGAGCGGCTACGACCATCTCAGTACTTAGACGGCGCGGACGACCTTGCGCGAACGCAGGCACGATGTGCAGACTCGTGCCGTTCTTACTGCCCCAGCTTCGCGAATGCGAACAGCCTGCAGATTGGGTATCCAACGGCGTCGCGTTTTGTGCATGGAGTGGCTGACATTATTGCCAGACGCCGGACCTTTGCCACACACATCACACCGTTTAGCCACAAAAAAACTCCCCATAGAAGAAAAGACCAGGGTGTAATAGTAGCACAGGGCGAGGGAACGCTTCAAGGCCGAGCGACCATGAAACTGCGCGCAGGATCAACTTCCGTCGCACAAACACCGCGAACGCCGTCCGTCACACGATGCGACGGCAAGACCTTTGTCGACTTCTTGGTTGCCGGAACGTACTTCTTGCGCAAGTATCGCGCCGATGTCAACGACCTCAATGTCTTCCCAGTGCCTGACGGTGACACGGGAACGAACATGTTTCTCACCGTGCGGGCAGCAATGCTCGAAGCTCGGCGAAAGACATCGTCGGATTTGGCGACGGTTGCGGCCGCCGCGGCTCAAGGATCGCTAATGGGAGCGCGCGGCAATTCGGGCGTGATCATTTCGCAAATGTTTCGCGGTTTCGCTCACGCCGTTCGCCACCGTTACTTTATCGAAACGCGCGATCTCGCAGGAGCGTTGGGCGACGCGGTGCATGCGGCTCGGCAATCGTTGCTCAAGCCCGTTGAGGGAACGATACTTTCGGTCGCATCCGCGACCGCCGCCGCTGCGCTGAAGACCGGCATGAACGAGCCAGATTTTTTCGCGCTGCTGCACATTCTCGTCGCTGCGGCATCGGAGGCGCTCGAGCGAACTCCCGAACAGCTGCCTATATTAAAAGAAGCCAAAGTCGTTGACGCAGGCGGCCAAGGCTATGTTTATTTTTTGGAAGGTGCTTTACGCTTTTTACGCGGTCGAGCACCGTATACGACTGCTTTCCCCCGGCGCCCAGTGCGGCGCAGAACATTTACCGCGCAGCAAAGGGTCGAGGAACGCCGTTTTTGCACGGAGTTTATGTTGACGACCAACAGCATTACGGCGCCCCGCTTGCGCGATTTGCTGGCCGACCAGGGCGACTCGCTCATTGTGGCGTCGGGCGAGGGCACCTTGCGGGTTCACATCCACACCGATTTCCCGACCAAAGTCATGGATCTAGCCCGCGAATTTGGCGATGTCTCCAAAACAAAAGTCGATAATATGGAAGAGCAGCATAACGTCCTCGTGGTCGATCGTGAGTCAAAACCGCGCGGGATTGTTACTGTGGTGAACGGCGACGGGTTCGCCAAGATTTGTAAGGAGTTAGGGGCTGACGTGACAGTGCTGGCAGGCGCTGCGATGAATCCCTCAGTGAAAGATCTCTTAGTGGCGGTCAATCAGGTCGTCGCTCCTGTCGTGTATCTGTTTCCCAACGATCGCAATGTGATCGCGGCGGCGCACCAGATCCAACCGCTCACCGATCGCAAAGTGGTGGTCGTTCCCACGCGCAGTATGCCTGAAGGTATCGCTGCAATGTTTTCACTCATCAACCAGCCGCTCGACCGTCTCGCAGCGCCTGACGACCTGCTTGACGAGTCGACAATCTTGGCCAGTGGCGAAATTTTTCGCTCAGGGCGCGATTCCTCGGTGAGCGGTGTAAGCGTTTGCCGCGGCGATTTGGTTGGTTCGATCGATGCACGCGATGGAAGTCCGCACGCAGTGGTCAATGGCGGCGATGCTTCTTCAATCGCGCTCAAACTTGTTGAACAAGCTGGAGCGCACAACGCTGCGCTCGTGACGATCTATTACGGGGCGTCACGCAAACTCAAAG
>JBPYDX010000042.1:0-4182 GCA_051986115.1 Candidatus Eremiobacteraceae bacterium | reverse complement strand
GAAGTTATCGTCAGTTCGTAAGCCGCAAAGTCGCTTGCATCCGGTTGTGCGGGCATACGTTTCGTCGTTCCGCGAATGCAGTATGCTGCCGCATCGAGTACGTACCAAAGTGCTCCCTGGTTCGTACGCTCCACATTTTTATGCGTTGAAGAGTTTGCGTGTAAGCGCAGCCCAATGCGGTTTGCATCAAGCACCTCGAGCTGAGATGCGGCTAAAACCGCAACGCGGTGCTCACCGTTTGCATCGGCTGTAAGAAACAAAACGGCCTTCGCCATTTCTCCGCTTGACACAACCCCGAGTTCAAATCGCAGCGGTGGCGGCAATGTCGAACCGATTTCTTCTGACATGGTCTTAGCTTGAGGTCTTTTTGCGTTGAAAGTGTTCGAGCACGTATTGCGCTATCTTTTTTGCAGCCTGAGTTGAGTAATAGCTAAATTGACGCGGAGAGGTTGCAGTTTTTCCCATCGCCTCGTCGATCACTCCGCATGCAAATGTTTCCAATTCTTCGTCACGTTCGAGTTGGTATGGATTGCGCGGCGGTACTTGAGGCGTCGTATCGCTCATGGCTACTCAACTAAGAATGGATTTGAGGTACGTTCTATGCCTATTGTTGTCTGTGGTCCATGTCCGGGTACCACGATCACCCCATCATCGAAGCGGAGCAGCTTGCGGCGGATCGAGGTAAGAATCTGATTGAAGGAGCCGCCCCAGAGGTCAGTGCGTCCGATACTGCCTGCGAACAGGGTGTCGCCAGAAAAAATCATCGGACGAGTGGCACTAAGCACAAAGCTGACGCTCCCGGGCGAATGCCCTGGTGTGTGCAAAACCTCAAGCGCGTGCTCACCAAACTCGACATTCTTGGTCTCGCTTAAATAGCTATCAAGTTCTGTCATCTTCGGCGCCTGCACGCCCAGCCACTGCGCTTGCTCGGCCAGCCCTTCATACAGGGGAACATCTGCCTCATGGATCATCGCCGGCGCTCCTGTTAATGACTTCAATGAGGCGAGCGCGCCAACGTGATCGATGTGCGCATGCGTCGCCACGAGCGCAGCCACGCTAAGGTTGTGGCGTTTGAGCACCTCAAAAATACGTTCTACCTCATCGCCTGGGTCAATAACAAGAGCTCGCTTTGACTTTTCATCGCCAACAATGACGCAATTGCACTGCAACGGACCGACGGCAAAGTATTCTACAATCAATGCAGGTCCAGGTTTGTGCGCTGCGTTCGAGCGCCCTGCCCGCACGAACGAAGGTCCGCTGGTACGGCGCCGTCAAAACGCACATTGTTTTGGAGCATGACGTGAACCAGGTTTCCGCCCAACTCGATGAGCAGCTACTCGATTTTATCAATCGCAGCGACGCAGGCGACGATGAGTTTGATCGTTTAGCGCTCGAGCTTTTCGCCTATCAGTTTGGCAACAACGTACCGTATCGTAATCTATGCGAGCTGCTCGGGAGAACTCCGGCTACGGTGGCTTCCTGGCGCGACGTCCCCGCAGTTTCGGTAGCTTCGTTTGCGGAGGCACGGATCGCTTGCTTTCCACGCGAGCGCACGCGCATCTCGTTCGTCTCTAGCGGTACGAGTAGCGGCGGACGTGCGCATTCGACCCACGAGCTTGAAAACACGCTGCTCTATGACGCCTCGTTGACAAGACAGTTCAAGCGCTGCGTACTGCCCGACCGCGAAAAAATTCGCATGCTCTTATTGTCGCCATCATTTGAAGAGTCACCGCACTCTTCTCTTGCTTACATGCTTTCTAAACTCTACGAGCTATTCAATGACGGTGGCAGCTTTTTTATCCGCGACGGCAAGCTTGATACGTCGACCTTAATCGCAGCCCTGCGAGAATCAAAAAGCCCAACGTTGGTTTTCGGCACCGCGTTCGCATTTGTGCACTTCCTAGACTACTGCACCGCTAATGGACTAGGCTTTTCGCTTGCGGCTGGAAGCCGCGTCGTGGAGACCGGCGGCTTCAAAGGTAAATCGCGTTCGGTGGATCGCGATGAGCTGTACGCCGCCATGTCTCAAACATTCGGGGTTCCGCAGTCATACTGTCTATCCGAATATGGCATGTGCGAGTTGGGAAGCCAGTGGTACGATGGGTCGCTGCTCGAAATAGTCACAGGTCGCAAGCTGCAAGCCAACGTCAAAATCGGTCCACACTGGACGCGCACCCTTGTGGTCGATCCAGTGACCGCACAAATCATGCCGGATGGCGCAACCGGGCTTTTGCAGTGTTTCGACTTGAGCAATCGCGGTTCTGTGGCCGCTGTCTTAACAGGGGACCTTGCGTCCCTTCGTGATGGCGGGTTTGTGTATCAACGCCGCTCGCCGGCTGCCCCGCCGAAGGGGTGCAGCATCACCATCGACAGCTTGCTGCGCTCGAATGCGTGACATGATGGCGCTAACCGGCCGACAAGCGGCTTTGCTCAGCGGCGCATCCCAATGGTGCGATCCGCAATCCGCCGTCCGCGCGCAAGCGCGCGCTCTGCTCACAGGCGGCGAGTGGCCTGCTCAAGTCGTCGAGGAAGCACTTCAAAACGTCTTGCGTGAGGCAGCCGATGCGATCGGGGCTTGGCAAAAACCTGAGTCCAAGGTCAGCGTACTCGCAATTCTGCCGGGCAACGTGCTTGGTCCGGCAATTGCTACCGCCTATTGTGCCGCCGTCGCGGGGGCACAGGTCATGCTAAAGTCATCGAGTCGAGAGCTGCACTTGGCCGACATCGTAGCACAACAATTCGACTCGTTTGGACCACCGTTGGCCGGTGTGTTGGAACCAATGCGTTGGAGCGGCGGTGACGTTGACTTAGAATCAAAAATCTTTCCGCTTGCGCAACGTATCGTTGTCTTCGGCGACGACACAACGATTAGCGATGTTGTCAAACGCGCGCCTGACGGTACCGAGGTCGTAGTCTATGGCAGCGCATACAGCATCGGCTTCATAGCGGCCGGCAACGATTTTCGGACCGCAGCAGCTGCCGCCGCTCGCGACATCGCGATGTTCGATCAACGTGGCTGCCTGTCGCCCCAGACTATTTATGTCGAGGGCGACGATGCAAAGGCAATTCTCTTTGCACACGCTTTGCATGAGGCGCTTGCAGCTATTGGGAGCTCGTTGCCGCGTGCAAAACCAGGTGAGGCAGAGCAGGCAGCCGTGACGGAATTCATCCGCCGTCTCATGGTGAGAGCGCTTCCACAAAAGACGCACGCGCTTGCCAGTGTCCTTCTTGGGCCAAATCGCTTCGGCGTTCCGGATTATGTTGTTGGCGTCGAGCGGTTTTCGAGCCCGAGCTGCCCTGGCTTTGGTCGCATCGTCATCGTGAAACCGTGCCGAGATGCCATTGAAGCCGGCATGGCCGCAAAGACACTCGGTCAAAAACTTGATTCGGTTGGGTTGAGTGGGCAGATGACGCCAACACTGTGCGAAGTGTTCAAAGAGTCCGGAGCGCTACGCGTGTGCGCCCTCGGTGACATGCAGCGTCCTGCGTTTGGATACCGTCCGCGCATTGCTGACTTCGCGTAAGGAGATCCATGACCGTGGAGATGGTTTTTGGTAGCCAGCTCGGGAGCATCAAAGTGACGCCGCCCGGTCCGAACAGCATGCGGCTTACTGGCGCAATGCGCGAGTACGAGAGCCGCAACATCACGTATGTAAGTGCGGACTTCCCTATTTTTCTTGCCCGCGCTGCTGGCGCAAACGTCGAAGACGTCGATGGCAACGTCTATGTCGATCTGACAGCCTTCTTTGGCGTCGCAGCCTCCGGACACAGCAACCCTCATGTTGTGAGCGCTTTAGCGGAGCAGGCGCGCGAGCTGTTGCATGGCATGGGCGATGTGTACCCAACAGAAAACAAAGTCGCGCTTGCCAAGAAACTCTGCGAGCTTATGCCGGGGTCTGGCCCAAAGCGCGTCATCTTTTCTTCGACAGGCGCCGAAGCGGTTGAAAGCGCACTCAAGACGGCGGCAATCGCATCCGGCAAACCAGGTGTGTTGTGTTTCACCAGCGCTTATCATGGCTTGGGCTATGGCGCTCTTGTGGTTACCGATCGCGATCTGTTTCGAGCTCCGTTTCGTCGTCAGCTCGGCGATTTTGCACGCCGGGCTCCCTACCCAAACTGCTATCGCTGTCCGCTAAAACTCACCTATCCGTCATGCGAGGTCGCCTGTTTGGATTTTGTGAG
>JBPYDX010000041.1:0-4705 GCA_051986115.1 Candidatus Eremiobacteraceae bacterium | reverse complement strand
TCGGCTATCGACACACTTTGCGCAACATGCTTGAACTAGTAAACGGCGTGGTTCCCGCGATGAAGACGGCAGGCTTCGGCCGCATCGTCGCGCTTGCGTCATCTTCCGTCAAGCAACCTATCCCAACGTTAGCGCTCTCTAATGCTTTTCGGATTGCCCTGGTATCAGCACTAAAGACGCTGTCGCTCGAAGTTGCTAAAAATGGTATTACCGTCAACGCCATCGCGACGGGCCGAGTGCGCACTGATCGTCTGCGGCATCTTTACCCGGATGATACCGATCTCCAGAGCGCCGCCGAGGAAGTACCCACCGGGCGAGTTGCCACCCCGCAAGAGTTTGCACCAATGGTCGCCTTCTTGTGCAGCGTGCCCGCAAGTTATGTTACTGGGCAGACGATTGCGGTTGACGGCGGCTTAATCAAATCGCTGTTCTAGGGTTACGAACGCAGCAGCGATCCGACGAAGAAAAATAAATTTGCCGGGCGCTCGGCTAAACGTCGCATCAAGTATGGATACCACTGCGACCCGAACGGAACTGCCAGCCGCACGCGAAATCCTCGCTCGAGCAGCGAGGCTTGCAGCGTGGGGCGCACGCCATAGAGCATTTGAAATTCATAGCGGTCACTTGGAATAGAGTGTTTTTCAATAATGCCTATCGAGTGCTCGATGATGCGCTCATCGTGAGTGGCAATTGCCGTAAAACCACCCTCTAACAGAGCAAGTTCGATGAGGCGCCTGTAATTCGCATCGACGTCAGTTTTGCTTGCAAACGCGATCGATGCAGGTTCGAGGTACGCACCTTTCACGAGTCGCAGATTGGGTTGTAGCGGCAGCATTGACCGTAAGTCCTCTTCTGACCGATATAAGTAAGCTTGCAGCACCGTTCCAGAGTTGTAAAGATCCGCATCGCGCAATGCGCGGTAGATTGTTAGCGTCGCATCCGTAAAGGCAGACTGTTCCATATCGATACGCACAAAGTTTCCCAAACGAGCCGCATGTTGCACGATCGATGAGAGATTCGCTAGCGCCAGACCCTTATCGATGGCGAGACCCAAGTGCGTTAGCTTGAGTGCGATGTTTGATCGCAGGTTGTTTGACGCGATCTGATCTAAAATGTCCTGGTACTCGCGAGTGACCGCACTCGCGGCCTGCGGATCGTGCACGCCTTCGCCAAGCAGCCCGCAAGCAACTGAAAACCCCTTCTCATTTAAAGAACGTGCCGCGAGCAAGAATTCATTGAGGGTTTCCCCCGCAACAAAGCGGCGCGCCCCTAAGCGCATGCCGTGGCGGTACATGAGACGCTGCAAAGAGTGACTGTCCGCCGCCCCAAGAAGGGCGCCTCGCATCAAATTATTGAGAAAAGTGGTCAGAAAGCGGTTACGACGAGGCGAGTTTTGTGCCGCAATTCGGGCAGAACTTCGCGCCTGGTGCCGTTGCTGCGTGGCAGTTCGGACATTCGCCGGCAACGGCGACAGCAGCGCCGCAATTTGGGCAGAACTTCGCGCCGGCCGGAATCTGCGCTTGGCATTTCGCGCAAGTTTGCATCGCAGTCGCAGGGCTTGAGGGCGCTGACTGCGCCGCTTGCGCAGCCGCCTGTTGCATGGCTTGATTGATCATTCCCGGCATCTGCATGCCAAGCCCGAGTCCCATACCAAGACCTGCAGCAGAGCCAGCGGAACCGCCCGGATTTTGGGCAGCCTCCTCCAGCGATTTGGCAGCTTTAAACTGCATGTACTGCCCCATGTTGCCGACAACGCCCATGCCGGTGCGCTCGTCGATAACTTTTTGCACGTCATCCGGCGGTGTTATCGCATTGATGAGTAGATCGATGAGCTCAACGCCGTATTGCGCGAAATCGTCTTTGACTCTGGCCTTTGCGGCGGCACCCAGCGAGTCATAAATCTTTGGCAGATCTAAAATACTCTTGACGGTTTCGCCCAACAGATTGTTCAGTCGTGAAACGATGATGTTGCGAAAAAAATCTTGCAGCGAGTCAGACGTATAAACATTTGCCGTTCCCACGACCTTATTCACAAAGAGTTGCGGGTCGGTCACACGGATGCTGAAAATGCCGTACGCACGCAAGCGCACCATGGCAAATTCACTATCGCGAAAGAGAATCGGTTCGGCCGTTCCCCAATGTTGGTTCGTGAAAACTTTGAGCGCGACGAAATAAACTTCAGACTGGAATGGCGAGGTACCGCCAAATGGTATGCCAAGAAGATTCGTAACGAGCGGCAGGTTTTGCGTGGACAGCGTGTAGCGGCCTGGCGCAAATGTGTCGAGCGCCTTACCATCGCGAAAGAAAACCGCAGCTTGGCTTTCCTGAACGATCAGCTGGCTTCCCCATTTGATGTCTGTCGAGCCTGTCTCCGGCCAGCGGTGCACGATCTGTTGCCCACTGTTATCGAAGAACTCAATAACTGAAAGTCCTAGCGCCATGTTTGCCTTCGCTACCTCAAGCGGTATGTTTACCGCGCACTACAGATACTTAATTGGTCGGCAAGAGTTTCAAGTCTGGACAGCGCTGTCCCGCCGCGGAAGTGACGAGCGTACTTTACGGCGTTGGTAAGCCGTCGAAAAGATGCTTGCGCGCCTCGAATCGTCGGTCGAATTCGGCGGTGAGCGCGTCCAATCGAGCTAAAGCCGCTTGCAGGTGTGCGCTATCGCCTGCACCTTGCTCCACTTGCGTGACGCAATCGTCAAATCCACCCAGATCCTGCATGATGCCGGCATCGTATTGATACAGGCGCGTGACCTCTGCATCGCCGAGTTGCACGCGATCGAAAACCGCGGCGTAGCCATAGTCGGCGAAGCGCATCCGATCGATCAATTTTTCCAAGCGACGGCCGCTTTGGTCGATAAGCGCAAGATTTTCTAGACTGCCCTGCCGCGAAAGCGTTCCCACCAAATCATCGAGCCGGCCCTTGATCCTGGTGAGTCGCTCTCCAATGATTGCGCGCAATTGCTTGTCTGCGATGCGCCGATCTTCGACCGCCTTATAGCCTGCAAACCCTGGTATGTAACTTGCGAGATTGGACAACGCTTGGCCGACGCTTGTGGCATGAACGGCGCCAGGCTGCGTGGGCGCTGTAGTCGACAAGTTTGAGTTTTGACTGCTCGTATCCATTATATGAAGTTGCTTCCTCCGCGGGCGTTTAGACTCGCACTCATACTACCGAGGTTGCACCTGCGATGTTGCATGGGTTTTCCACCGCGCGGGATGGGCGCGGTCACACAGCGACTTCTGCAAGTGCGTCCTGTGTCCGCCCTTCGTCCGCCGCTTTTCGAGTCCTTGCCTCAGCTAGGATAAGACGCACTTGGTCCGGCGAAGGCTCGTGATTGATTTGCTCGCGGATCATCGCTGCACCCTCGATCCCCTTAAGGTACCAACCGAGATGCTTCCGCATTTGCAAGACGCCAGATTTTTCGCCGTAGCGTTCGACCATCAAATTGAAGTGGGCGAGGGCGAAATCGACACGTTCGCCAACGCTCGGCGGTGGTGGAGCAGGCTGAGCGCGCATGGCGGCTGCAATCTCGAGGATTAGCCATGGATTCCCAAGGGCCGCACGGCCAATCATAATTGCATCCACCCCGGTTGCGCGCAAATGCTGCAAAGCATCATCGGCACTGGCGACATCGCCGTTTCCTATCACTGGCACGCTGACGGCTTCTTTGAGTCGTGCCGCGTATGACCAATCCGCGCGGCCTTTGTAAAACTGTTGACCATAACGCCCGTGCAACGTAAAGGCGTCGATCCCAACGGCTTCCGCGCGCTTTGCAATTTCAATAAACGTATATTGCGTTGCCGACCAACCCAGGCGCATCTTCACCGTCACTGGCACGCCCTTGACAGCTTTGCGCACGGCGGCGCAAATAGCGACCGCTAGATCGGGATCGCGTAGAATAGCGGCACCATCACCACCTTTGACGATCTTAGGCGCGGGGCAACCAAAATTGATATCGACAATATCAGCGCCGCATTCCTCGACAAACGCAGCGGCTTGTGCCATGACGGTTGGATCGTTGCCGTGCAACTGCACGGCGGTCGGCCGCTCTTCGTCGAAAACATCGATCATCTCGAGGGTACGTTTGTGCATGCGCACGAGCGACTGCGCCGAAACGAACTCGCTTACCGTTAGTCCGAGCCCGAATGGTTTGAGCAGCTTGCGGTAAAGAGCGTTGGTCACGCCAGCCATCGGAGCGAGGGCCAAAGGCGGAAATATTGAAATGCCAGCGATGACAAGCGGACGGACGGAACTCATCACCTTGTATGCTTTCGGCCGGCGCGCCCATAACGCCTCGGCAGCTCAACACGAGAAAGGAAGACTGTGACACGCTCCGGTGCATCTGCGGTGGCTGTTCCGCGATCCGTGATCAACGATGTAATTGAGCTGCGGCGCGACATTCACGCGTACCCCGAACTGGGCTTTGAAGAGGTGCGTACTGCGGGAATTGTTGCTGAGCGTCTGCGCGCCTTAGGCTACGAAGTGCGCACAAAAATCGCTGAAACGGGCGTCATCGGTATTCTGCGCACGGGCAGAGCTGGTCGTACCGTGTTGTTGCGCGCAGACATGGATGGGCTGCCAATTCAAGAGCGTGATGAATTGCCGTTCGCCTCAAAAGTACGCGGCGTGATGCACGCGTGCGGCCACGACGGGCACGTTGCGATCTTACTTGGCGCAGCTGGTATCATCATGGAAAAC
>JBPYDX010000040.1:0-6365 GCA_051986115.1 Candidatus Eremiobacteraceae bacterium | reverse complement strand
ATCTTCGATTGTCGTCATTTCCAAATGACATCCAAGAGGAGCTTGGCTGGGCAGTCGATGATCTCGGCACGCATCGTGCGATGATCTTGGATTTGCGCGGGAATCCAGGTGGCCTCATCGATGCGGTCGACGCGACCGCAGGCATCTTTTTGCCGCCGGGTTCGCTTGTGGTCAGTGGTGGAGGCCGTTACACGATCTTCGGCAGACGGCGTTTTGTTGCGAGCGATGCAGCCCACGTGCGCTGGAATGGACCTTTAGTCGTGCTCGTCGATCAAAACAGCGAGAGCGGCGCCGAGGCGCTTGCATCGGCGTTGCAAATCTACCATCGCGCGCTTTTGGTGGGCGAACCAACCGCCCGGCACGTGCTTGGCGTCGAGGTTGAAGAGCCGCTTGACGATGGTGGTTTGCTGCGTGTCGCGACGCTGGACATGCGCGATGCTCATGGGCAGGTCTTGGAAGGCAAGGGAGTCACCCCAGACATCCTCGTCGACCGCACGCCGGGTGATATTGCCCGCGGTCAGGATCCGCAGTTGCGCGCTGCTATTGCGCTCGTTTCACAACTCGAGAACGGGAAGAGAACGGTCTCGCCTTAGCTTGGGGCGGTTCCCAAAGCTTGCTCGACGGTTGCGACGAGCCCGTCACGATCCACAATTTTCGCTTGCGGAGCCGACTCTCGAGCTTTAGCTACATCTCTTTGCGCGACGTCGACCAGCAGCACAGGAATGTTCCGCGTGTTAAACCCGTCACCGAGGTAGCGCGCCGCTTCGTATGCGTGTGAAGGAATCTTGCTCGCAGCGATGACGATGAGATCCGGCCGCTGCGCTGTGACCGCATCAAAGAAGATCGGCCATTGCGGTTCAGCTTCAAAAACCTGCGTCTTAGTCTGCGCGAGCAGCGAGCGCCGCTGTGCGCAGGCAGGGTCGGTATCAAATTGGAGAAGCAATACCTTTGCCATACAGCGGGCCTTTCGTGCTTGCCTGAGTCGAGCCTCTGAGTACGCCAAATGGATTCAGCCGGTGCGCGAGAAACGACGCAGTTCATGAACCATAAGTCTGAAATGGATTTGCTTCGTCACAAGTTGGCGCAGGCGGCCGCACCCGCCGGCGAAGGCGCAATCCGCAAACAGCACGATCGCGGCAAGCTAACCGCGCGCGAGCGCGTTGAAAAACTGCTTGACCCCGGGTCGTTCGTCGAGCTTGATGCTTTTGCCGTGCATCGCAGCGACGCATTTGGATTGGCCGAGAAAAAGTTTGTCGGTGATGGCGTCATCACCGGTTATGGCAACATCGATGGCCGGCGCGTCTTCCTCTTTTCTCAGGATTTTACCGTGCTCGGCGGTTCACTGGGCGAAGTCTTCGCCGAAAAAATTTGCAAGATCATGGATTTGGCGCGCAATACCGGTTGTCCGATCGTTGGCATCAACGATTCAGGCGGGGCGCGCATTCAAGAAGGTGTGATCAGTCTGGGTGGTTATGCCGAAATCTTTTGGCGTAACGTGCAAGCCTCAGGCGTCACACCACAAATCTCCATCATCGCCGGCCCGTGCGCCGGCGGTGCCGTCTACAGTCCCGCAATTACTGACTTCGTCCTCATGGTGGACAAAATTTCGCAGATGTTCATCACGGGACCTGAGATCATTAAGACAGTCACTGGAGAGCAAGTCACTTTTGAGGAGCTCGGCGGTGCAACAACCCACAATACGAAGAGTGGTGTTGCCCATTTTCTCGCGGCTGATGAAGAGGACGCGTTTTCTCAAGTTCGCCATTTGCTTTCATTTCTTCCTCAAAATAATGTTGATGATCCGCCCGTGGCCGTACCCACCGACGATCCGAAGCGCACCGACGATGCATTGATCAACGTCATCCCGCCTTCGTCGAACATGCCGTATGACATGCACGAGATCATCACTCGAGTGGTCGACGACGGCGAGTTTTTTGAAGTGCAGGCAATGTACGGCGGATCGCTCTTGGTTGGCTTTTCGCGCCTGAACGGTCGCCCCGTGGGCATCGTTGCTAATCAACCCAAGGTGCTTGCCGGCGTGCTCGATATTGACTCATCGATCAAAGGCGGGCGCTTTGTGCGCTTTTGCGATGCGTTCAACATTCCGCTCGTCGTTTTTGTGGATGTGCCGGGGTTTTTGCCCGGTCTCAATCAGGAATATGGCGGCATCATCAAGCACGGGGCAAAGTTGCTGTATGCCTTTGCCGAGGCGACCGTGCCCAAACTGACCGTTATCACGCGCAAAGCGTACGGAGGCGCCTACGACGTCATGTGCAGCAAGCACATCCGCGCCGATTTCAACGTCGCTTGGCCAACCGCCGAGCTTGCCGTCATGGGACCCCAAGGCGCTGTCAGAATCATATTCCGCGATGAGATAGCGCGCTCGTCAGATCCGGCAGCACGAACCGAAGAGCTGGTCAACGAATATATCGAGCGCTTTGCGAATCCATACGTCGCGGCAGAGCGCGGATATCTGGATGCGGTCATCGATCCTGCGCAGACGCGACCGGTGCTCATCGATGCACTCGCGATGCTTGCCACCAAACGCGTGGCGCGACCCGCGCGCAAACATGGCAACATTCCGCTGTAATGCGATTACGCATTGAACCGGAGCCGCCGTCCGATGTAGCTGCAGCTATCGAAGCGGCATTGCAACAGTTGCTTGCGCGATCGGCCCGAAACGCGAGGTCATTGTGCTACCGCGACGTTTTTGGGGACCAACCTATGTCAACATTGCACCTGACGTGGGCCGACGCCGCCAGGCTTGAATCACTCGATAGCGGTGTTTAAGAAGATTCTGGTTGCCAATCGGGGTGAGATTGCCGTGCGCATCATCCGCGCCAGTCACGAGATGGGAATTGGTGCTGTCGCCGTCTATTCTGATGCAGACCGCAACGCTTTGCACGTTCGGCTTGCCGATGAAGCACTGCACATTGGACCCACGCAACCATCGCAATCATATCTCAACGTCCAACGCATTCTCGAAGCAGCAACTCAGGCAAATTGCGACGCAGTGCACCCTGGGTATGGATTTCTTGCGGAAAACGCTTCGTTTGCGCGTGCCTGCGCGGATGCAAAGCTCACCTTCATTGGTCCTTCTCCTCGATCTATGGAACGCATGGGTGATAAGCTTGCGGCGCGCGAAAATGCCAACAAAGCCGGTGTACCTGTCGTGCCCGGCGTGCTTGAAGCTGTTCGTAGCGTTGCGCAAGCTCGAGCGATTGCGCAGAAATTGGGCTACCCGATAGCGCTCAAAGCTTCTGCCGGTGGCGGCGGCAAAGGGCTTAAGGTAGCGACGAGCGAGGCCGAGCTCGAGCAGGCCATGTCGCTTGCGTCAAAAGAGGCGGCAGCTTACTTTGGCGACCCGACGCTGTACGTCGAGCGTTATTTACGCAATCCAAAACACGTTGAAGTGCAGATCCTTGGCGATAAGCACGGGCACGTCGTCCATCTAGGCGAACGCGACTGCTCGCTCCAGCGACGTCATCAAAAACTTGTCGAAGAAACGCCCGCGCATATTAGCCCTAGGCTTCGATGCGCGATGCACGATGCGGCTACTCGGCTTGCTCGAGCAATCGAGTACGATAGCGCGGGCACGATCGAGTGTCTCGTGGAAGGCGACGAATTTTTCTTCCTGGAGATGAATACGCGCATTCAGGTCGAGCACACAATCACCGAAGCGGTATATGGATTTGATCTTGTGAAGGCGCAAATCAGGATCGCAGCCGGTGAACCATTGTGGTTCGAACAGGGCGACCTTGCTGGTCGCGGACATGCAATTGAGTGCCGCATCAATGCGGAGTCGCCGGCAAATGGTTTTCTTCCTTGCCCAGGGCGTATCGCAAGCTACAGCGAGCCCGGCGGACCAGGGGTCCGCATCGACTCCGCTGCCTTTGAGGGTTGGGTCATTGGCAGCGATTATGACTCCCTCATCGCCAAACTCGTGGCTTGGGGTAGCGATCGCACCGAATCGCGCGAGCGAATGGCGCGTGCGCTGCGGGAATACTCAATTGGCGGCGTCGAGACGACAATACCGTTCTATCAAGCGCTGCTTGCGTCACCCGAATTTATAAGCGCTGATTACTCGACATTTACAGTGGATAAATTTGTCCGTGAGAACCGAAGGCAACTGACGGCAGCATACGATGCGCTGTCAACTCAAAACTTTGCGTCGCCCCCTGCTACGGACGGCGCAGGCGGTGACGGTGTGCCGGTGACGGTCGAAGTTAACGATCGTCAGTATCGGGTCCGAGTCTTCGGCCTCCCGGCAACAAACGCGGTCGCTCCTGTTCGCCGTTACTCTGCTGCCAAGCAGGTCGCATACGGCGGTCCGGCAATCGAGTCGCCGATGCACGGAATCTTGTCAGAAGTACGCGTGCGAGTCGGTGAGGAGGTCGAGGCCGGTCAAGTCGTTGCGGTTATCGAGGCTATGAAGATGATGAACGAAGTGACTGCTCATCGGCCGGGCACCGTGGCTTCGGTTGCAGCCAACGTCGGCGACACAGTCGAAAGCGGCGCAGCACTCGTAGTGCTGGAGGAAAGCGCGACGTAAATTCGCCCCGCTATTAGGGTTTATAGCTAGCATTGATGAAAGTCCCCTCATGCGCCGGCGCAAGACCGATAGCGGGATTGAAATCAAGCCGCTGTATCAGGCGAGCGACGTCAGCGATTTGGATCTGGCGCATCAAGCCAAACCCGGTGAGTATCCCTTCCTGCGAGGCATCCAGGAATCGATGTATCGCGGGCGGTTATGGACGATGCGCCAGTACGCGGGCTATGCGAGCGCGCGCGAATCGAACGCACGATATCGATATCTGCTGTCGCAAGGTCAAACCGGCTTATCGGTTGCGTTCGACTTGCCCACGCAGATGGGCTACGATTCGGATGCTCGCATGGCAGCCGGAGAGGTCGGCCGCACAGGCGTTGCAATCGATACAGTTGAGGACATGGCCCTTCTCTTTGAGGGCATTCCGCTTGAAGACGTCAGTGTCTCGATGACTATTAATGCGCCTGCTGCCATTTTGCTTGCCATGTATCTCGCCATTGCAAGACGGCGCGGCGTCGCGCTTTCGAAACTTTCCGGCACTTCCCAAAACGACATTCTCAAAGAATACGCAGCACGAGGCACCTATATCTATCCACCTGCGCCATCAATGCGCTTGGTAACCGATCTCATGCGTTATTGCTCGCAGCACGTGCCGGGATGGAATACGATCAGCGTCAGCGGCTACCACATTCGCGAGGCAGGCGCCACGGCTGCTCAAGAACTTGCGTTTACGCTCGGCAATGCACGAGCGTATTTGCGTGCAGCACTCGATGCCGGTCTCGACGTTGATGCCGTAGCTCCCCGCATGTCATTTTTTTGGAATGCGCACAACAACTTTTTTGAAGAGATTGCGAAGTTTCGGGCTGCAAGGCTACTCTGGGCACACATAGTGCGCGAAGAGTTCAAAGCGCAATCGCCTAGATCGTGGCTGATGCGTTTTCACACTCAAACAGGCGGCTCAACCCTCACCGCTCAGGAACCGGCGAACAATGTCGTGCGCGTCACGCTCCAAGCACTGGCAGCGGTGCTTGGCGGCACGCAGTCGCTGCACGCCAACGCGCAAGATGAAGCGCTCGCCTTGCCAACACAAGAAGCAGCGAAGCTGGCCTTGCGCACGCAACAGATCATCGCTTATGAAAGCGGCGTTCCCGATACGGCAGACCCCGTGGGAGGCTCGTATTTCATCGAACGCCTTACACATGATCTTGCCGAGGCCGCACGCGCGATCATGCACGAGGTAGATCAGCGCGGAGGCCCTATCGCCTGCATCGAAAGCGGCTGGATGCAGCAGCAGATTGCCGACAGCGCCTACCGCGCGCAACAGGCGGTTGAATCGGGCGAGACAAGCGTCGTGGGCGTCAACAAATTTGTCGATCCGCAAGCAGCTGCCCAGCAGCCGCAATTGCAACGAATTGATCCCGCGCTCGAACGCGAACAGTGTCAGCGCCTTGCGGCCTGGCGAGCGCTGCGAGATGCCGCCAAAGTGTCCGCCGCTCTTGCGGCCGTCGGCAAGGCCGCAGCATCAAACGCGCCGCTTTTGCCAGAGTTTCTTGAAGCGGTTGACGCCGGTGCCACGCTTGGCGAAGTATGCGATGTGTTGCGTGATGTTTTCTCCGTCTACCATCCTGCGAGGGCGGTGTGAACGCTGCAGGCGCTCTCGACCACGTGGCCATCGTCGTTGCCGACTTGGCCGCAAGCGAGCGCACGTACGCCACCCTTGGATTTAGTGTGTTATATCGCGAGCGCATTGAGGACCAAGGGGTCGATATTGTCGGGTTACGCGCGGGAGACAATACAATCGAGCTGCTCAAACCGCTGG
>JBPYDX010000039.1:0-3787 GCA_051986115.1 Candidatus Eremiobacteraceae bacterium | reverse complement strand
TGTCAATCCGTAGCGAGTTAAGACTTTATCGAAAAGTCGAAACGTACCGCCATAGAGGTCGTCGGTCACGACGACATGATCGCCACTGGAAAGCAAGTTCATGACCGCGGACGTGGCTGCCATGCCGCTTGCAAACGCGCTCCCAAAAGCGGCGTTTTCGAGCGAGGCCAAACAACGCTCGAGCGCGAGGCGCGTTGGGTTGATCGTGCGCGAGTAGTCGAACCCTAAATGCTGGCCGGGCGCAGGCTGCGTGTATGTTGAGGTTTCGTAAATCGGCACGATCGTCGCGCCCGTGGTTTTGTCGGGTTCTTGCCCGACATGGATCGCCTTGGTTGCAAATTCCATAGCGCTTACGAAGCCGACAGGTAATTAATGATGTCCATTTTTGTTAGTACTCCAATTGGGCGGCCTTCGTGGCCGACGACGATCGCAGCATGGCCGAGCGACAGCTCTTTGTAGGCGCGAGCCACTTCGGCTTTTTCGTCAAGCAGCGGAAATGGACGAGCCATAACGTCTTTGACTTGACCGTGGACGATGTCGGCGTGGTCGAAGATGAGCTGCATGACAGCGACTTCGTTGATACTGCCAACCATGTCGCTGTTTTCCATGACAGGGATCTGCGAAATTTGAAATTCCCGCATCAACTCGACGCCGCGGCGAACCGTGTCTGTTGGTGAGAGCGTGATGAGCTTTGGAAGCTCTCCTTTGGAGCGCAGCACATCACCAACCGTCGCCGCAAGACCCTCCTCACCTAAGAAGCCGTTGGCCCGCATCCACTCATCATTGAAAATTTTCGAGAGATAGCCGCGACCGTTGTCGGGCAAGAGCACAACCATGATCGCGTCAGCGGGCAACTCGTGCGCAACGCGGTGTGCGGCGACGAGAGCGGTCCCCGAAGATCCGCCAACCAATAGACCCTCCTCGCGACACGCTCGACGCGTCATAAGAAACGATTCTTTGTCAGAGACACGCTCGATGAGGTCAATCGCGCGCATGTCAACGGTGGCGGGTAAGAAATCTTCTCCAATGCCTTCCACTTTGTACGATTTTGCCGTATCGCCCGAATAGATGGAACCTTCCGGATCAGCACCAACGACCTTAATTGCCGAGTTTTGCTTCTTGAGATAGTGCGAAACACCGGAAATCGTTCCACCGGTGCCGATACCGCTGACGAAGTGCGTGATTTTGCCGGCTGTCTGCTGCCAAATCTCCGGGCCAGTTGTCAGCTCGTGCGCTCTGGGGTTGAGTTGATTGGCAAACTGGTTGGGCTGAAAGGCGCCGGGAATCTCACTCGACAGTCGGGCCGCGACACCATAATACGATTCTGGACTACTCGCGGGCGCTTTGGTTGGCGTGATGACGACCTCTGCACCGTAAGCACGCAGAAGGCGAATTTTTTCATCGCTCACTTTGTCGGGCATGACCAAAATGCAACGATATCCCTTGATAGCTGCCACCATGGCAAGGCCCGTTCCGGTGTTGCCCGAGGTTGCTTCAACGATCGTGCCGCCAGGACGCAACTGGCCGCGCTCTTCTGCATCGGCAATCATGGTCAAGACTGGCCGGTCTTTCACCGAACCGCCAGGGTTAAGGTACTCGACCTTGGCAAGCACAAGCGGGGGAGCTTTATCCATGATGCGATTGAGCTTCACAAGCGGCGTCCATCCAATGACGTCAAGCGCGCTATCGTAGTAGTGCATGCCATCGTCGCGTAGCGGTCCAGGTGACGGCGTCGTCACATCCAGTTTCATCGGGTTGTCCTCAACTTTTCTATCCTGAAGGCCGCCCAGCGAGAAAATCCTCGGTTCGTGTGTCAGTTGGCCGGCTGAAAATGAGTGGAGTTTCGCCGGTCTCGACGACTTCACCGCCAGCGAGATAGCACGTGGCATCCGATAGCCGCGCTGCTTGTTCCAGATTGTTCGTGGCGATAAGGACAGTATAATCTCTGCGCAGTGGCGCGATCACGTCTTCGAACGCAAGCCCGGCTACCGGATCGAGTAATGCTGTCGGATCATCGAATAACAGGACTTCAGGATCAATTGCAAGCACCCGCGCCAAGCACAACCGTTGCAGTTGGTCTATGGGCAACTCAGTTGCCGGGCGGTCGAGCGCGGTATTTACCGCTTCCCACAGCATTGCCCGTCGTAGGGCGCGCTCGCAGCGTTCTTCGAGCGCGATCCTGTCAGTTAATCCTTTACCGCGCAAACCAAACGCAACGTTGTCAAAGATTGAGGTTGCCAGTATCGTCGGCTTACCAAAAACCATTCCGACGCGCCGCCGTAGTGCAAAGACATCCACACCCTGACCGAGGATTTCCGCCCCGTCGAGCTTGACGCTTCCCACCGTGCGTGCAGCCGGGTTGAGATCGGTAAGCCGGTTGAACGAACGCAAGAGTGTGCTCTTGCCGCTAGCAGCTGCACCTATGAAGGCAACTGTTTTCCCCGCACCCACCGACACGTTGATGCCGCGTAACGCATGCTTGGCTCCATACCACACGTGCAACCCCGAGGCTTCAAGTTTGGTTTCAACCGCTGGACCGCGACCCTCGCTCATGTTTGCTTCGCACTGAGCGCATAGCGGCGAGCGCACAAGACTGAAAGTGCAGTAAATGCCCCGATGACAATCACCAGTACGATGCACGCGGCAGCCTCGCTACCGGCGAGGCTAATGTTCGACGCAAACCGCCAAATTTGAACTGACAGCGGAACCGCGCCCGTGCTTGCGCTCAAGACGAGCGCTACCGCAGATGTTTCGCCAATCATCTGAGCGCTCAATCCGAGCAACACTGACGCAACACACCAAGGCGCGACTGGTCGAACCACATTGAAAAACGCTGCCGCAGGCGACGCCCCGAGTGCCGCCGCGGCCTCGCGCACATCGTGCGGTATCATCTCAAACGCGTAGGCGAACCGAGAGGTCGCATTGGGTAGATTCAAGACCACAAGTGCCGCGATTGCAATGGGGATAGCATCATGATGGCCGGCGGCAATTGCTGCAAAGAATACGATGACGCCTATCACCACCGGTGAAACGCCCGATGACCAAGCCAGCGATTCGCGCAATGTCTTGCCTGCGCTGCCACCGACACTTGAGTCGCTAGCACATGCTGCGGCAAGAAAGCCGACGACAAGGCAAATCGATACAGCGCAGATCACGATGATGCCGGTGATACCTAAGGCGGCAAGGTCACGAGCGGCGCCAGGGGTTGAGAGCGCTGTGGTAAGGGCTCTTGAGCCGAAAACCAAAAGCGTTGCGGCCAGCGCGACTGCTGCGGCAGCCGCCGCAACTCCGGCAGCGTACGCTGCGGTAGTGACAACGGCGTCACGGGGCCGAAATGCGTCGCGCTCGCTTGCAATCGTTGCTACACCCATTGCAGATTTCCAATGCGTCGTGCGGCCAGCACTTTACTCGTCGCTGCGAACACCAAGATGAGCAGCGCCGAGAGCGCCATGCCGGCATCGATTGCCTGCATCGAGCGGGCGTGCGTTAAAATTCCGCTTGGCAGAGTAAACGAGGACACGGGGTAACCGACGCGCGCCGCCGCCAAAAACACGACCGACACAGCGGCAGCCTCGCCGACTGCGCGGGAGAACGCATCGGCGTAAATGCCTGCGATGTGCCGCTTACACGCCGGTAGCGTGACGTGCGCGGCGATACGGCTCGACGAAGCGCCCGCGGCGGACGCCGTTTCGCGCAGCGACTGTGGTAAAGTGCCCAGCGCGCGTGTCGCGAGCAAGTGCGCGCGAGGAATGACCGCAATAACAACCACCGCCGCAGCGGCAACAAA
>JBPYDX010000038.1:0-5265 GCA_051986115.1 Candidatus Eremiobacteraceae bacterium | reverse complement strand
CTAGATCCTAGCTTGTGGCCTTGGAAGTCCAAGGCCAGCGACGTCACGCCTTCGGTCGCTAAATAAAATGCCAACCCGTCGACATTGTGCTTGCTCGAAGAGTAGCCGTGCGCCAAAATAAGACACGTTGGTGAGGACCCCCCACGGTATAAAAGTCCCCGGACGACCCCACCTGCACTTGGGAACTCGATTCGCTCAATTGTGATACCTGATAAATCCCGAACTCGAAACATTCAGATAATCACGTGCAACGTGAGCGTGGCAGCGTGATCCGTATGCCATCGGCGATACACGACGACAATGTGCTGGCCAGGACTTCCATCCAACAATTGGCGGGCAAACTCAAGCGTCGCTGGGGCAAGTCCGTTGATCGAAACAATCTCATCGCCTGCACGCAGATGGGCAGCGTCGGCGGCAGTGCCAGGCACTACCGAGTGCACGACAATGGTGCCCTTGCGAGCGATAAGCGTCAGGCCGCTCGGGTCATAGATGGGTGCCAATGTTGCTCCCGGTGTCGTAGCAATGGTTGCATTGGCCGCAGGCTCGTTGATGAGCAGGGAAAGTTTTGCCAGCATCAATGAGCCAAATGCGCCCGGAAGCTGGTTGCGCGGCTGGTCGGTTGGCAGAGCAAGCAATGCGAGCAACGGCTGGTTAAACGTCACTGATCCAAGCGCAAGCGAATGCACCCGAATCATCTTCCCATTCGTGTTTGATGAAGCCGTTGCGTGTTGGAACGGGATCGAGGGCTGCACGCGCGCGTAGCGCCTAGCTAAGTCTGAACCTGGATCGAGCTGCACCTCAAAGCCCGCACCAGTATTGAGAATAAACCATAAGGGTAGTTGACCGTCTAATGAAGCCTGCACGGCCGGCTGGCCATCGATCGTTTGAAGCGGGAGAGTGACCGCGTTAGCCGGTTGTGATGTGATAGCGGTCCGGGGATCGCGAAAGATCGTTAGCAAACGATTTGAAAAATCAAATTGGACCGGATACCGCGCAAGCAAATCTCGCCCAATAATACCGTCAGCTGGCGCACCGAGGTGCATTTGCGTGTATGCGAGCACATCTTCACGCACCGGTACGATGCGAGGGAAGCGCAGCTCCCCAATCTGCAGCGACATCACTCCACCTGGCAGTCCACCCTCATCGCTGCTAGAATCGACACTTGTTGTCGTCGCCCCAGTATCAATGAGAAACGTCGCTGGATGGCCGTTGAGGAGCACGTCGATAAAGGGTCGCTGCGAATGCATTGTTATGGGAATGCTAATCGCGTTGCTGTTTCCCAGCCACATGTTTTCGGGCGGGGTTGGTATCGCGATCGGCGCTCCGCCCGACAGCGGGGGCGTTGTCGAATGAATGGCGGGAGCGTCACGTGGAGGGATGATGGGTGACAGTGACGGCCGTGGGCCTGGCAGGGGTGATTGCGCAGTAGAGGCTGTCGGTGTTGGCGATGCGTTTGCGCTTTGGGGTTGTGCTGCAACAGCAGTTACGAGCGTCATTGCGCCAAAACAGGCGATGATCAATCCGAAAACGATGAGCTTCACGCTGCGTCTAAGAAGTCGAGTACAAGAGTGCAAAAAGAGCTAGTACACTCGATTTGAGGAAGGTGTCCGCAACAATCCAGCACTTCGATGCGCGGGGCCGGCAATACCCGCTGAGCTATTTCCAAATCTTTTACCGGCAGCACGGGATCGTTTTTGCCCCATAACACCATTACGGGAGTACGTAGCCCGCCAAGCACCTCGTGAAAAGGCGCAAGGTGACGAGAGAAGTGGAAAATCTCGTGGATCGATCGTCGCAGGGCACGTCGCGTCGCTTCACTTGTCGTGCGCGCGGCAAACTCATCAACCGACTCCTCGTCAACTGCCGTTTGATCGTAAAAATTTGTTGCATAACCCGCTCGGATTAGTGCCCGCGTGCGCGGCAGCGCCAACCACATTCCCAAAATTGCCTCCATTGCGTCGTCTAATGGTGGAATCGGCGGCTTCGTAAATCCTACGGGATCAACCAGGGTGAGTTTTTTGAAAGCCGACGGCTTATCGAGAGCAGCAAGCGCCAGCGCTAGGCCGCCTAGCGAGTTACCAACGGCGTCTAAGGGTGGGAGTCCGAGTCGCTCGATAAACTCCCTAAGAAACTGTGCAAAGTACTGTGGGTGGTAGCTGACGTCTGGTGCTCCGCTGCGACCATAACCAGGGAGATCCGGAGCAATCACACGTCGATCGCGCGATAGCGGGGTTAGGCAGCGCAGCCATGCCGTTGACGAGTGGCCAAACCCGTGTACGAGCACGAGCGGTGGCCCCGTCCCCACATCAATATACGAGACGTCGCTGCCGTCAACTTCAGTCAATTTTCGCCGAACTTCGAACGCCGAATCTGCCATGTTGCTTCAGCTTGGCGCACAGATGAGTGCCACCCTCGACAGTGTGACGCGCAGAAAACTACTGATTCGGCAACTGCTTGGGCGCTGGCACAGGTCCAATGGAAATATCACCGCTCATCGACGTGACTGTGATCTCGGGTCCTCCACCATTGACGGCAATCGAGATGGCGTGTTGCGAAGCAGACAGAACCGATGCGTTGCCGGCATCCGCCGTCCCAGCAAAAAGATTGTAAACGCTGCCGCCATAGCTTTGCGCATCGACTTGAGCCGCCACGCCTGGCCGGAACGCAAGGTGAATCGTTCCCTGCGATGATTGGAAATGGTAGGGCCCAGTGCCAACCCGAGCAAAGCGCCACTCGATCTTTCCGCCTTGCGTAGAGATGTCTGCGCGCTCTGCGTTGCTGCCATAGACAGTAATTGCGCCGTTTGCTGTTTGAATGTGGACGTTGCCGCTAACGCCAGAAAGCTTTACGTCACCAGACGTAGTTCGAATCAAACCGTTGCCTCCGGAATTTTTCATCTGAACGTCACCGCCGGTTGCTTGAATAATATACGGGCCGTGAAGCCTTTCGATATTGACGTTGCCCGCTTCGGCATTGATAAAAATGGCGCCGACGCGCTTGGGGACGCCGATCGACATATCACCGCCACCGGGATTTTCCACGTTCACACCCTCGTTGCCGAAGCGATGCGCGGGAACCACAAATTGCCGTGGCGGTAATTCGTACGTGCGCCATCCGCGCCCAGAGCGAACACGAACGACGCGCCCGGGCAGCGTGATCGGCGTTCCTCCAAGTTGGTTTGGATCGAACCGCGACACGGTGTGGTTTGAAATTGAGTTGACGCGTACATTAGAGTCGTCGCTGGGCGCTATGCTAATAGTTCCCCCAGTCGAATGAATGGTCAGGACCGGCGGCGACTGCGTGCCAACGACATCGTCTGCACGCGCTACTGATGCTCCGCCAGGCACAAAAGCGAGCGCGGTGGCGGCAAGCGCCACGGCGGCGAACATGAGGGGAGCAGAAAGTTTTTTGCGCATGCGCGGGTTGGCCTCAGACGGGCCGGGTGAGGCTTTCCTCATCTTACTGAAAACATCGGTGCCAACGCATGAGCCATCCGTAAGCCCTAGATGAAGACCGCATGAGAAATGAGCGTATCAGTTCTGTGGCGGGCTCGACGAGAAGGGCGTCTCCAAGGGCAAGTCGACGACAAAAGTAGTGCCTCTTCCCAATTCGCTGTCGACGCGAATGGTGCCGTGATGCGCTCGCACGATATTGTTCACGACGGCAAGTCCTAGGCCCGTGCCCTCAACGTGACGCGAGCGTGCAGGGTCCGCGCGGTAGAAGCGCTCGAAAATGTGTGGCAATGCTTCAGCCGGGATGCCGCGCCCACTGTCTTGCACGACGAGCTCCACATGGCCATCGCGGCGATTGAGCCCAATGCTTACTTTCCCCGTTTCAGTAAACTTGATTGCATTTTCCGTAAGATTGGTTACCAGTTGCCGCAACAGGCCAGGCTCCCCATGCACGTAGGCCTCAAGCTCGGGATTGACCTCAACCTGCAGTGTGATACCTTTTGAGTGGGCGTTTGGCTGCAGCGAAAGCCCCGCTTCGCTCACCAACTGAGTGAGATCAACGCTTTCGAGTGAAAGCGCCTCGGGGTTGTCCGTCTTCGCAAGCGTCAGCATCGCGTTGATGACCCGCGCCATCGTGGCGCTCTCTGCCTCGATGGTTGAGAGCGCCTCGGCCATGATCTTAGGATCGCGCGCTCCCCAGCGCTCCAGCATCTGCGCATTGGCATTGATGACAGTAAGCGGCGTCTTCAGCTCGTGCGAAGCATCGGCGATGAAACGGCGTTCGCGCGCGAAAGCAGACTCAAGACGAGCGAGCATTTCATCGAACGTCTGCGCAAGCGCCCCGAGTTCGTCGGCTCGGCCTTCCCAATTGAGCCGCTTGGTCAGATCGTCGCCCCCGATTTCTTGCGCCGCGCGCGTTATCTGCCCAATCGGCCCCAGCGCCGCGCGGGCAAGCGAGACACTCGCTAATATAATGAAGCCAAGAGCCGCGATGAGGCCAAAAAGCAGAAACCGACGGTAATTGTTGAGCACCGCATCGGTGCTAGCAAGCGACTCACCCACGAAAACCGTCGCGACGACGGAAGATCCGCTGCGAATGGTTTGCTGATTGACCAGCATGCGGCCACCGGGCGTGTTGGCGATCCCCCACGTTCCCACAGCCGGTGCGAGTCTTGGTTTCCACGGCTCTAGGACGGTTGGAATTTCGTTGGTAGCGAGATTCGTGCTCTTGCCGATCGGGTGACCGTATTGATTAAATGCTTCGATGAATAAACCGCTGCCGGCAAAATTATCCAAGAACGACTGATCGGCAAGTGCAGTCCTTGGGGAAACTGCGCCAAAAGGGTTGCTTAAGTTCGTCTGTAACTGACGCGCGATACCTTGCGCTACAGTTCCGACCCGATCGGCGGATGCAGACATCAGCACGCTGCGCGCCCCCGCATACATGACAACCACAAAGATAAGAATGACTAACGCCAGCACACCGGCGTAAGCAAATGTGATGCGCGAGCGGAGGCTATCGAAGAACGAGATTGTCCGCTTGCTAGTTGCGGAGTGAATAGCCGACTCCCCGAACTGTTTGAATCAGTTTTTCTTCGCTCCCGACGTCAACCTTGTTGCGCAAATAACGAATGTAGACGTCGATGAGGTTTGATTCGCCCAGAAAGTCCGAGCCCCACACGCTGTTAAAGATCTCGTCGCGTGAGTGAACTTTGTTCGGGTACATGAGCAAGAACTCGAGTAACGAAAATTCTTTGGCGGTGAGGGAGATCTGGCGGCCGTTGCGCGTAACCTCACGCGTATCACGGTTGAG
>JBPYDX010000037.1:0-5866 GCA_051986115.1 Candidatus Eremiobacteraceae bacterium | reverse complement strand
CTCTTCGCCGGCCCGCGCGGCACGGGCAAAACGTCGGCGGCCAGAATCCTCGCAAAATGCCTCAACTGCCAACAAGGCGGCCCGCGGCCTGACCCGTGTGGGCAATGCGAGGCCTGTGTTTCGATTGCGGAAGGCCGTGCATTTGACGTAATTGAGATAGACGCTGCAAGCAATCGAGGCATCAACGAAATTCGAGAGCTGCGGGAGCGCGTGAAGTTTGCGCCTGCGCAGTTCCGAACCAAAGTCTATATCGTCGACGAAGTGCACATGCTCACTCCCGAGGCCTTTAACGCGCTCCTCAAAACGCTGGAAGAACCTCCCGACAATGTTGTCTTCGTTTTAGCGACGACGGAACCGCAAAAAGTCCCGCCAACGATCCTCTCGCGCGTGCAACGCTACGAATTTCGCCGCATGCAGCCGGCCGATATCTCGAGCCGGCTGGAAGATGTTGCACGGGACGAGAAAATCGCAGCTGACCCTTCGGCCTTGCAACGCATTGCGTTCCTCGCAGACGGTGCGATGCGCGATGCGCTCGTCCTACTCGAGCAGGCTCGTGGATTTGCCGGGCGCGGCAAGATCGACGACAAGGTGCTCGACGCAGCCTTTGGCGCGCCAGTGTACGACTTAGTCGAGCAAATGGCTGACGCGATTACGGTTTGCGACCCGCGCGCGCTGCTGGCCACCGTGGCCGAAGCAGTAGACCGTGGTACCGATCCAGCTTGGCTGGCAAGAGAATTGCTGCGTTGGTTCCGCTTGGCGTTGCTCGCTCAAATAAGCCCGGACGTCTTGGCATCAGAAGTGCCGCCTGAAACCGCCCAACGTATTGCGGCCAAGGCAGTGGGCGTACCGCGTAGCCGTATCCTGGCGACGCTGCGCAACTTGTCCGAAGCGATTTCTCAACGCTACTCCGCGCAACCGCGCATTGATTTGGAGTTGGCACTCATTCGTGTGGTATTGCCCAGTGATGACTTGAGCTTGCAAACCATTTCCGATCGGCTGCGCGCGCTGGAAGAAGGCGGCGTAAAAACTCCGCCACCAAGCGGCAGTGCAGCTTCACCTTCGCCGGCTTCGCGCGGTCCGAGAAGCAAGAGCGCTACATCAAATCGAACAGCGCAGGCGCAACCGGAGCCAATAGTGGCGGATGCGATTATGCCGAACTCAGTTTCGCCCGACGCGATTGCACAGCTTCCGGGCGAACCGTTAGGGCTTTCTAAGCTACAAGCATTGTGGCCATTGGTTAAAAGCGCAGTCAAAGATCGATCAAAGCCCTGCTACGGGCACCTCGAGCACGTTGCCATTGTCGATGCAAGCGATCGCACTGTCACCCTTGGTGTGCCCAGCAAGTTCAATCGCGACTTGCTCGCGGAGCCCGCAATGATCGACGTGATTGCATCGGCCATCGCGGAGGTGGCGGGAACACAGCCCCAGATCGAGTGCGTCGTCGTCGCAGATTTGGCGTCGCGCCGGCCGGCAACCGTGGCCGATACCAATGCCTTCTCTTTAGCTGAGTCCGTGCTCGGATCGGACCTTTTCTAAGAAAGCAATTCATGAATCAGCAGCAGTTAATGCAACAAGCTCGCAAACTTCAAGAGCAACTCGCGAAAATCCAAGAAGATTTGGGTCGCGAGACCGTGGTTGGTGTTGCCAGTTCAGGCGCCGTTTCTATTACGCTCAACGGTCATGGGGGCATCGAGGCGGTCAAGATCGACCCGGCAGCGGTCGATGCAAGCGATGTTGAGACGCTTGAAGATCTTATTACCATCGCGTTCAAAGACGCGCAAGCCAAAGTTGCCGAGCTTTCAAAGACGCGAATGGGGCCGCTTGCGTCGGGCTTAGGCATCCCAGGACTGTAACGCGCGTTTGGATTTTCTTGCGGCCCCACTCTCGGCGCTGATTGGCGAACTCGAGAAGCTCCCAACCATAGGTCCAAAAACCGCGGCCCGCCTGGCCTTTTATTTGTTATCTGCGAGCAAAGAAGATGCCGAGGCGCTGAGCCGCGCAATTCTCGAGGTAAAAGATAAGGTGCGCTTTTGCAGCCGGTGCTTTTCCCTCACCGAGAGCGATCCGTGTGCCATCTGCTCCGATCCTCAACGGGACCCTGCGCTGCTGTGCGTGGTCGGCGAAGCAAAAGACGTTTACGCTGTCGAGCGCACCATGAGTTACCGCGGGCGCTACCACGTCCTGGGAGGCTTGATCTCGCCCATTGAGGGTATTGGAGTGGGGCAGCTTAAAATCAAAGAACTCGTCGATCGCGTGGGCGGCGAAAACATCAAAGAAGTCATCATCGCTACGAACCCAAATGCCGAAGGGGAGTCGACTGCTTTGTACTTAGCTCGCCTGCTGGCCCCGCTGGGAGCGAACGTTACCCGCTTAGCCTATGGGCTGCCCATTGGTGGCGATCTTGACTATGCAGATGAGGTAACCTTGACGCGAGCGTTGGAAGGGCGTCGCACCCTCTAGCGGCTTGATCGCTTATTCCTGCGTGTTCGCCTCGTAAGGCGAGCCGTGAGATTTTTTGCTCGATCCGAGGCTTCGCGATAGAGCGCACCCACTGCGCTCGGAGACATCCGTAAACCAGTTTCGTAATAGTATGATGCGGCTTGCCCTACAACCAGGGTGCCAGCATAAGCAATCGCGGCTTTAATCGGAATTCCTGCGATCGGAATAAATCCAGAAAGCTCGCGCGCTAGAGTGCGCCAACCATAGCCGCCACCCACAACGGGCGCAAGTTCGAAGATGCGTGCCAATTCGGGCCGCTTCCCGTGCGCCGCCGCAATACGCAGCAGCATTGCCATCTGCAAGGCGGTGATGGCAATCGTGTCTCCGGCGGACGCAATTGACCCAGTCACAAAACCAAGGACCGGGATGTGATCAGCGATTGCTGAGACCCCTGCGATCTTTAAGCAGTTCATCGCACAGTCCATAGTGATCTTTGCAGCCACGACGCTGCGGAACGCAGGGATCGCAGATGCGAGCGCGACTTGGTGACTCGCGTATGCCTGAGCGATATCGGGAAGCAAGTAGCGCCGGCACTCAGCTAACGTCATCTCGCTCAAAAAATAAACACCCGGGCGCTCGGGTGCAGGCTTTGGTAGTGCAGGCGATGTAGCAAGGCGCGCCTCGTCCAAACCGCTTTCGCCTGTTCGAACAACGAAGATCGGAAGCTTCGAGGGCGTCTGCTCCTGACGCAAAGCACCGTTGGTCGTCTCGACGTCTTGGCAGAAGACCATCGCTCGCGCGCCTACTGTGCTGGCCTCGCCCGTCAGCGGAAGGTCTTCGCTAGCCACGATGACGCGGTCATCAAAATCTCCGGCCCCTCGAAGCGCCTCAATAAAGGCGTCTCGATTGGGGCCGGCAACGATCAACCGGACTTCTTTGTGTGCCTCGGCGTCAACTTGTTGAAGATTGACGCGTTTGCGAACTTGCTCGATCCACGTGCCAGCGCTCAAATGTCGCGTGGCTTTTCAGCATATCCCTCGTAGATCAAGCCCATGGTGACCTCGAGCGACTCTTGTGAGAGGTTCTTGGCAACCGCCATGTCGTCAATCGTCTTTCCCGTCGCTTGCTGTTCATCGATGATCGTGCTCACCGGAACTTTTTCCTCAGCCGCAAGCCACGTGGCAGCCGTAATATCCCCAGCAGAAAGACCAAGCCGCTCAACTTGTTCGTACGTCGGCGGGTCGGCGCCCAGGCGTTTGGAGATCACGCGGGAGAGCGTTTCATAGCGGCCGGGCGAAACGCCAACGCCGAGCAAAGTTATCGAACTCGTTAGCTGGCGCGCTTGGGCGTTAAAGAAAAAGTTCTGTGCAGTGTCGGCGGAGTTTGCCGCTTGATCGAGTGCCGCAATGGCTTTGTTTGCGAGCGGCTTGAGGTCTTGAGCCGTGCGCGGAGAAAGATCACCGCCAAAGTCGAGCTGCGCGCGATCGAGTTCGCGGAAATATTCGTCCAGCGGCGCCATGGCCTCCCATCCCAGTGCGATGGATCCGCGAGCCGCTTTTACACCCGAAATGAGCTCGCCCTGCGACGCGTTGATGTTCTTGAGAATGTTTGGGTAAAACGGCAAAAGTTCGAGATCGGTCGGTGTCATTGTCTTGCGACGTAGCGGCGCCTGCAGCTCGTGAATGACGCTAACGTCGTCTTTGAGCATGCCAGGTGCGTTTTCGCTCAGCGCCTCACCCTTGTCGAAGATAATATTGATATCTTTGGCCATGTGATCGAGGTCGTTGAGCACACCTTCGATGCGGCTCCCGGGCCGCACGTCGACGTTGCTGAAGTTGGGCACTTCGTAGGACAGGCTCTGCAGCCGCGCATTGAATCGCTGCAGGTCGTCGCGAGTGAGCTTGATGTTATCATCGAGTGCCGCTTGGTTGGAGCGTGATGCAACATCAGCCGCATCGGCCTGGTCGATCAAGGGTGCAACGTTGGGATGCAACAGGCGCCTTCCAGGACTGTTCGCAGTGGGCATCAGCGCCATTTCATGCTGGGCCGCACTCTCGGCCGCTGAACTCGCACCCGAAGTACGTTCCACTCTTGTAAGCGCCTGTTGACCTTGGTTGTAGTCTCCGAGGGCTAAGTCGCACTCGCCCTCATGCAGCAACGCTAATTGGTTGTTCGAGTCTTTAGCGAGCACTTCGTCAAACTTGTATTGCGCGTAGGAATAGCGTCCTTCGTCTTCGTCGTGGATTGCATCGGCCAACATCTGGTCAGTCGTCGCCTTATCAATTTCGGGATAACCCTTGAGGTGGGCGACGCGGTCCGGCGTCGGCGGGTGGTCCTCGAAGTACTTGTTGAGCAGATCGGCGCCTTCGGTATCCTGCGCGCCGAGACGCTCCATGAACGTCACCATAGCATCGGGGTCGTAGCCGGCGCGAGTCATGAGTAACAGACCGTATTGGTCGGCTTGTAATTCGTCGATGCGCGACATCTTTTCCAGTGAGAGATCCTGAATCAAGCTGCCAAAGCGCCACACAAATGGTGACACCATCGAAAGCACGCCCAGAATAATATTGAGGATTTGCGCTTTGGCATTAAGCGTGATCTGGTTGCGCCGCTCGACGTGGCCCATTTCGTGGCCCAGGACGCCAGCCAACTCGTCATCGGAATTGACGAAGTTCAAGATACCGTAGTTGACGTAAACGAAACCGCCGGGCAACGAAAACGCGTTGATATCGTTGGTGTCGATGATTTTGAACGTATAGTTGATATCGGGGCGAGCGCGGTATTGCGCGAGGTTGGTACCGATCGATGTTACCCACTCATTGAGGATTGGGTCCGAGAGAATCGGATTTTGGGAATCCACTTCATGGGCTGCCTGCTGCCCAATGCGGATCTCCTCTTGAGTTGATACAGCGCCCGCTGGTTGCGGAATGCTGCTTACAACGAGGCAAACAAGCAGCGCTGTGGCGATGCTTCGATGATACACTGACTTCATAGCGGACGCTCCCCCGGCCCTTGATTGCTCCCGCGCCGATGGGAAGGGGACGGTACCCAGACTTTGCGACGAACTTCGGGCAGGTCCCTGCGCGGACACCTTTGTGCCTTCAGCAAATGCACAGACCTGTCCACATTTTATTCGCCGCTGCGTCCACAAGGGATATTGGCCTGGTCCGCAAAGGCGACGGTGAGGCGTCGAGTGCAAATTAAAGGTACTAAATCAGGCCTCTTGCTTCACTTGCATGAGCGGCCGCTGACTCCGATTGTAGCCAAACTGCGCGAGCGGCTCGCCATGCTGCCGAATTTTTATCGAGGCGGCCGTGCGGTCTTGATGTTGGGCGATCAGATCGTCGAGCAAAATGAGTTGGCTGGCATTATCGCCACGCTTGAGGAGTTCGGGATCGCAACCGATGGTGCAGTCTGCGACGCAAGC
>JBPYDX010000036.1:0-2115 GCA_051986115.1 Candidatus Eremiobacteraceae bacterium | reverse complement strand
GATCTGAATCGTTTGACTGGGCCAGTGAGTGATCGAACGAGCGCGTAATGCCAACGCTGAGAAACGGCAAGAACAGTTCGCGCGCGAACAGCTCGTTGTCGAGCGGCAACGTGGCAATGGTGGGCTCGACATAGTTCCCACGGTCAAAGGGCGGCGCGGAAAGACGCTTGCCGCCAATGAGCAACGTGCCGGCGCCCTTGGCAGTGCTCACCGCGGCTTCATATTTCTTTATCGCCTGCTCGCTAATCACCGGGCCTAGGTACACTTCGCGATTTGTTGGATCACCGATAACGATAGCTTTTGTTTTCGCAACCAGTAGCTCCAAGAATTTCTCGGCAACACGTTCGTCCACGTACACTCGAGAACAAGCGCTGCATTTTTGTCCTTGCAAACCAAACGCCGAGCGCATAACTCCTTCTGCGGCCACGTCGAGGTCGGCGCTCGTCGTGACGATGGCAGCGTTCTTGCCGCCAAGTTCGCCAAGGGTTGGCTTGGGGTAGCGGCCGCCGGCCGAAAATTCGCGCAGCAAACGCATACCGACATCTTTTGAACCGGTAAAGGCGATGCCGTCGATGCCGGGATGATTGATGAGCGGTTCGCCAACTTTCTCGCCCGAGCCAAACAATAAATTGAAGCCACCTGCGGGCAGTCCAGCCTCGCCGTAAACTTGCGCGAGCTTCGACCCGGTCAACGGCGCTTGCACGGAGGGTTTGTACACGACCGAGTTGCCACCAAGGAGGGCACCGCTCGACATGCCTGTCGAGAGCGCCAAAGGAAAATTGAACGGAGCGATGACCACAAAGACGCCGTATGGTCGCAAGACGTCTCGCGTTTGCTCGTTCGGTGCAAGCCGGCCCATTGGGCGGATGAAGCCGTTGTTTGATTCGACCTGGTCGCAATAATAGTCGATAAGGTCGGCTGACTCTTCAGCATCACCGAGTGACTCCATCCGGTTCTTGCCGATCTCAAGCGACATGATCGCGGCTAACTCGTAGCGATGCTTGCGAATCGTGTCCGCGGCGCGACGCATCATTTCAACGCGCTGCTGCCATGCGAGAGCGCCCCACGTCCGCTGCCCTTGCTTGGCGGCTTGCACTGCGGCGTCGATTTGCGCTGGCCTCGCGGTCGTAAACTCTCCCAGCGTCAAGGTTCGGTCAATGGGCGATCGCGTGACAAGCAGCTCGCCCTCGCCCTTGACCTGCTCCCCGCCTATATATAAATGATGGGTTGCGCCGAGCTTTGTTTTTACCTCGGCCAATCCGGCTTCAAAACCGGCATGGATTTCGTCCATGTTCCCGCCAACGGCGGAGTACGTTATTTTGGGCTGCTTGGCCGGAGCTTGCGTGCTCATAAGGATTCCCTTCTACGTAGATGGATTGCTATCGTGCAGTCAGCTCGGTAGCGATCTGCGCCGAAACGTCGGCGAGCGTCGCGCGCAGCAGCTCGACGAGCCGCTCGATTTCTTCATTCGTGATGGTTAGCGGCGGTGCGATGAGGACAAGGTCTCCATTCGTGCCATCTGCATGTCCTGTGTTGGGCCACAGCACGATGCCGTTGCGAAGCCCCGCATCAACGACGCGTTCTGCAACTTTGAGTTCTCGCGCGAAGGGCCGCTTCGTTGCCCTGTCCGCTACGAATTCGACGCCCGCAAGCAAACCGATGCCGCGAACGTCTCCAACGAGCGATCCGCTTGTTTCCAGCAGCGAGCGCAGGCGCTCTTGCAGGACCGGCCCCAAAGTAGCGGCTCGATCGACCAACTTGCGGTTCTTAATGAAGGCTAACGTCGCAAGCCCTGCGGCGGCGCTAACCGGATGCTGCGAATAAGTCTGCGCATGCATGAGCCCGCCCAATTTGCTTTGCTTCATGGCGTCAAAGAGCGCTTGCGTGGTGAGCATGGCTGAGAGCGGCACGTATCCACCGTTGAGACCCTTGCCGAGCGTTATAATGTCAGGGCGAACCGGATTTCCCTTGGCGTCTTTGAAATGTTCGATAGCAAAAAATTTCCCAGTGCGACCGACTCCGCTTAAGACCTCATCGGCGATGAACAGCACGCCATGGCGATCGCAAATCTCGCGCACGCGCGCGAAATAGCCTGACGGTGGGAGCGCAGCCCCC
>JBPYDX010000035.1:0-4873 GCA_051986115.1 Candidatus Eremiobacteraceae bacterium | reverse complement strand
CTCACCGTTCAGAAGTCGATTGGCGCCAACGAAGTTGACACAGCAAAAGCGGTTATAACAGCGACAGCGGATCTTCAGCGGCGCTTCCCGGGCGTCCGCCTCAGCGTCATCGACGACCAGTCGACCTACACGCAGTCTTTGTTGACGGGCGTCGTGCGCACGCTCATCGAGGGCATCGTGCTGGTAGCCATCGTGATGATCTTTTTCCTGCGCTCCTGGCGCAACGCTGCCGCTGTGCTCATTGCAATTCCTACCTCGCTCTTTGCAACGCTCATCGTCATGCGACTGCTTAACTTCACCCTCGATACCGTCTCGTTGCTCGCCATGACGCTTATAACCGGAATCTTGGTAGACGATTCGATTGTTGTTTTGGAAAACAGCGAACGGCATCGCGAGTTGGGTGAGCCTGCGTTGCGCGCAGCCATTAACGGCCGGCTTGAGATCGGCCTAGCGGCTATCGTCATCACGCTCGTTGACGTCGTTGTCTTTTTGCCAATCGCGTTTTTGCCTGGCATCGTAGGAAAATTCTTGGGCGAATTCGCGCTGGTCGTCGTCGTTGCGACACTGTCATCGCTGTTAGTTTCATTCACGATTACGCCGGCACTGGCAGGTAATTGGTCGCTGCTCTCGAGCAAACGAACGCTTCGTATCATCGACGAATTCACGCAAGGCTTCGAGCGATTGCGTAATTGGTACGCGCAGCGCGTCTTGCCATGGGGGCTCACGCATCCCGGCGTTGTGGTCGGCATTGCATTAGGAACGCTGGTTGGCGCCATTGCACTTTTGTGGCCGCTGGGAATCGTCGGTTTTGAATTCGACCCGCCGCAGGACAACGGAGAAATATTCGTTCAGCTCAATTACCCAAGCGGCACTCCGTTAGCAGTAACCCGACAAGCTGTGCGCGCAATCGAGCGTGAGGTCAATCTGATTCCGGATCTGCGCACCGAAACGTCGCTCGCCGGCGCGGCACAGTCGCCCGTTGGCGGATACATCATCGACGGCGGTGTTGGCCAAATCGATCTGCGCTTGCGCAGCGATCGTCGTTATCCAACAGACTACTGGGTCGATTACGTGCGCCACATCGCCCAAGGCATCGCCCCAGATGCGAGCCCCGTTGTCATTCCGGCAACCAACACGCATGGCGGGAACTCGCAGCCGATCGACTACTTGGTAAGCGACACGGGCGGCAATCCAATCCAAGCGGCACAAAAGGTCGTGGCGGCGCTCGAGCAAACGCCTGGAGCCACCAATGTGTACAGCTCAGCAAGTACGCTCGCGCCGCAACTCAACATTACGTTCGACAAAGACAAGGCGCGTAACCGTAGTGTCGACCTCAGCAGCATGGCTACGGCGATCCGCGCTGCCTTCGGCGGTGTACGCGCGACCCAATTTGAAACGCAAGATGGTCTCAAAGACGTACAGGTTACCTATCCGTTGGCCTATCAACACTCAGAAACCGAGATCAAGAATATCCGCGTGCGTTCCGATAACGGGGACGTTGTTCTCGTTGGCGACCTTGCCCATCTCAATTCGGCCAACAGCACACGCTCGATCGATCGCGTCGATCGCCAAACAGTCGTCCATGTGAGTGCCAACGTCGCGCAAGGGTACACGTTGTCTGGTGTCGGGAAGGCGTTTGCGAAGAAGCTTGACGCGCTTGGTTTGCCCGCTAGTGTCAGAGTTGTCGCTAACAGCAACGGTACGCAGCAAAACCTCGAAGATACAAAGCGAGGCATGGCACTGGCGCTCAGCGCCGGGACTGTGCTCGTCTTCTTGCTCATGGTCGCGCTGTACAATAGCTACCGTTCGCCCTTCATTATCATGTTTTCAGTACCCGTGGCAGTCGTTGGCGCGGTTGGCGCGCTAGCCCTAACGCGCGAATCGCTTAACGCGTTCTCCTTGATCGGCACGGTGCTGCTCATAGGGCTTGTGAGCAAGAACGGAATTTTGCTGGTTGACTATGCCAACCAACTGCGCGAGAAAGGGCTCGACCGTCTGTCGGCAATTAAGGAGTCGGCGAAAGTTCGTTTCCGGCCGATCGTTATGACGACCGCAGCTATGGTGTTCGGGATGCTGCCACTGGCGCTTGGCCTCGATCACGCCGTGCAGTCGCGACGCTCCCTTGGGATCGTGGTCATCGGCGGCCTTATAAGCTCGCTGCTGCTCACGCTCGTCCTAATCCCCGTGATTTACGTGCGTTTGAGCCCGAGCCGCTTACGAGTTAAGCCTCGGTGGATTACGAGCGACCTCTATCCCGTAGGGGAAGAAGAACTTCGCCAGTCGGGAGCAACGACGCCGGGCGGATAGGACGTCGCGGCAGACGCGCTAAAACTCGCTCAGAGTGATAACCAAAAGCGTCCGCCAACAGTCGCTGCTTAACGCCTATTGGATCCCAATCAACTTCCAAACGACCGCGATCATGACGATCGCGGTCCCAGCGGTGCTGCTACACCTCTCAGCTGCTAATCACACCCAAGTGCTCGCGGTGCTCGTGAGCGTTGCATCCATCCTGGCCATGGTCGTGCCGCCGGTTGCCGGGGCAATCTCCGATCATCTTCGGCGCCGCGGTGGCCTTCGCAGACCCGTTATCTTGATCGGGGCAGCCGTCAACGTGCTTGGCCTTTTTTGGATGGCGCGCGCCATAACGCTCGACCTGTTTGCCGTCGCGCTCATGGTAGCTGTGTTAGGTCAAAGTGTTAGCGTCGCTGCCTATCAGCCTCTTATCCCTGAGGTCGTCCATCCTGACGAATGGGGACGTGCATCCGGCTATCAAGGTATCGCGGCTTTGGTAGGTTCGGTACTCGGGCTGGGGCTCGCAAGCTTCATGACCCCCGAGGCTATCTTCGTTTTGACGGCGCTGCTTGTCTTGGTTGGCGCGCTCTTGGCAGCGCTCACCCCAGAGGGGCCTCTCTCACACGATCAGGAGCGCGCGCATGTGGGCAACTGGCGCGACTTCATCATCGTGTTTTCTTCGCGCTTTTTTAGCAATTTTGGATTGATACTCTTGATGACGTTCGTGCTCTACTTTTTTAACGATGTGCTCAAGGCGGCAAATCCATCGGCCGGCACGGGGTTTTTTGGCGTGCTCGCGTTGCTCGGTGCAGTTGTCACGAGTTTTTGGATGGGCACACTGTCCGACAAGGTTTCTCGAAAGCTGATCGTTGCGCTGGCCGGCATTCCTCAAGCACTTGCCGTCCTAGGTTTCGCTATTGCACCCAACGTGCACCTCATCGGCGCACTGGCACTCCTCTTTGGCCTTGGCTATGGCGCGATCGTCTCAACCGGCTGGGCGCTGGCTATCGATTCTGTGCCACAATTGCGGGATGCCGCGCGCGACCTAGGCATCTGGGGCATCGGCGCCAATTTGCCCGGCATTCTCGCGCCGATTTTCGGCGGCTGGTTGCTAGCGCAATATCACTCCCCATTGCTCGGCTACAAAGTGATGTTTTACGTAGCTGCCGCGTGCTTCATGTTGGGGTCGGTCATCGTCCTCGGCATCCGTCGTTCAAAGCGAGCTTGATGGCGCGATCGCGGTTTGGCTTCTGTTTCCAGACCTTTGTTGTGTTGCTCATCAAGCCGTATTATTGGACGGCGTACCGTGTTCGCAGTTGGGGTCGCTTACCGTGGAACCGTGGCTCGACGCTCGTGTTGGCCAACCATCAGCACGATCTCGATACGACGATGCCAATCATTCAACTGCAGTGGCAGGGTCCGTGGGATCGCCCTATATACGCCGCCGCTTCGCGTCGCATGTTCGACCCAGGCTTTCTCACCACCCGAATACCGTGGCTGAGCAAAACCCTACACGGATTTGATGCCACCAAACTTTTTACGGCCCTCGGCCTCACGCCGATCGAAAATGAAATTCGAACGCGTTCGGTCGCCCGCATGGCGCGCTTTGTGTACGTGCGCCACGGCGACATGCCAGTCGCCAATGTGTTTCGCTCCGATGTCATCGACAGTCTCGGTTCGCAGGCCGCCGATCTTAAAATCGCCCAGCTCTTCAGCCCGCAATGGTTCGAAAGAGCAGAAGCATTGCGCCTGCCACTCAAAGTATTGCTCGAGCCTTATCGCAGCGAGATCCTTGAGGATACACGTTCCCATATCGAGCCAGACTATGAGCGCTTGGAAGCGCTTTTACGCAGTGGCAATACGCTATTTCTGACACCTGAAGCACATTACAGCGCCGACGGCACCACGCGCCCCCTACTGGCGGCGCTCATGCGTTTACGTCCGAGCGCGCAAGAGACGGCGCTCGTCTCGATCAGCTACGATCCATTTGTTTCAGGCCGATTTTCGTGCTTGTTTCGCATCGCGACGCCAATGGATCCAAACAATATTGAAGACTCGATGCGAGCTGCTCGGCCGATAACTGTCAGTCAGCTTCTCGCCGCGTTTATGACCCAAGGCAGTCAAGACACCTTTACCCGCGATCAAGCTGCAAATGCGGTGATTGCGTACCTTGCGTCCTTGCCGCGTGCTGCCTTTGTCGATCCACAACTGCGCAGAAGACCGCGACGAGTGACACTTGCAGCGATCGAAGCAATGCGACGACGTGGAATCCTTCACGATGAGTCCGGCGCGTTGCATCTGACGTCGCAGCGAACGCATCCACAATACCCTCACGTCAGCGATATTGTCGCGTTTCAAGCGAGTTACTTTTCACAGACGCTGCACGCGCTCCAAACGCTCGACGCAAAGCAGGGACACACCGCGTAGTACGGCAACATCCACCTCCGGGGAGGGATCCACATCATGACTCAATTGTCATGTCGCGGTTTTATTGTTTTGTGCGTACTCGTCTTCATTGTTTTCATTCAATCAAGCGCTAACGCTGGAACCACAGGAAGACTCGGTGGCTTCGTTTTTATCA
>JBPYDX010000034.1:0-3642 GCA_051986115.1 Candidatus Eremiobacteraceae bacterium | reverse complement strand
TCGCACCCAATCCGGTTGTGATTCGTTCCAAGCGATAATGCCCTGCAGCTCTGGGTCATAGGTAGCGATCATATCTTTGGGCGTATTAGCGGCAAGTTTAGCATACGCGTGTATGGTCAGCTCGCGGTCTTCCAGGCCGACGTTGGTCACGTCGACTACAAAGTACGCCACAGCAGGATCGTCAAGACCGGTCCGAGGCACAAAGATCGTTTCGGTTACGCGCAGATCACTCGGCAGCTCGAAAGAATGACGTTGATGGCCGGGGTGATATTCGAATGTTCCCGGAGCGATCGGCGCGAGGATAACGTGCCCGCCTTCGCGGCCGAGTTGTTCTTCGGGAGAGCGATCTTGACTCTCAAGCCCCACGAGCACGTGGTGCTTTGCGCTCCCGTAGGTTACCACGGTCGACCAAAAAACGTCCAGCCCCAGCGCCAACGAGTACATTTTTTGTAGTGCACCGGTCGCTTTGCCGACGATCCAAGCGCTGCCGTTGCCCAGTGACGCACCCACGAGCACACGATCGTCGCTCACGCTATACGAGCAGTCCGCCCTGCGTTTAACCGAGTTGACACCAAGGTCGATCATGAAGTCCTTTTTTGTTTTACGCTCGACAGCTGCGAGATTGCGAATCCGATGACACCGGCTGCAAGCAAGAGCATTCCGATGCCGACTGCGAGCCGGTCAGGTGCGCCCGCCATCGAAACGACGGGGTATGTTCCCAATTCGAAGACCAGCTCCATGCCTGCTTGGCGCACTGGCCTCCCACTCACGGTCACGCCGCCGAACAGCACGCCGCCATTTTCTTCATCAATTTCCAGCTGCAAGAAGGGAATATCGATGCCGCGCGACGGCAACCCGGGGTAGTATCGTACTCGTACCTCGCGGTGCAACGCAGGCACCGCAAAACTGTCGCTCAAGTCTTCGTCAGGAAACTGTAGCACAGGCGAAACGAAGGTGCTGCTCGTCGGCTGGGTAACCGTTTGGGATGCATGCGCGGGCGACCACGCCCGCACGTACGCCGCCGGCCACGGATCAGCACGCAAAACGTACGAATGCACTCGCAGCTCCTCGCCGACGGACAGCGCGCGGCGCTCATTACCGACGACTACCGAGATGGAGTCGTTCGAGTGATCCGATGTGAGATCGCCCGCCGACACGGGTGGAAACTCTAGTGCCAACCGATTGCTGTGTGGTGGCCTATACGTTTGGCCTGGTGCTGCAACAACTCGTTGCGGAGGTCCAACAAGCAACTCCCCAACAACAAATGCGAGGGCCATCACAGCTCCACCCAGCGCCCCCACCGCCGCAAATCGCTCAGGCCCGAACCCCTGGCGTAAGCTTGCAAAAAATTGCACAACTAACACAAGGCCGATTAAGGCTACTACAAGCGAAATTTGCCAGCCATGAACCGTGGTGGCATATGGGTTTCGCTCGGCAATAAGGACAAGCGCGGCGAGGGCAATGGCAAGGATAAGAGAGAGGAGCGAAGCTCTCATTCGAGCGCGCTTTCGAACAAACGTGCGCGCAACCTGCGCTGTGCGAAATTCAACGGGGCTTGTAACAACAAAACATGACGGCGGTCCTATGAGCGATGTCTACTTGTGCTTTTTGCGGTTCGCAGCACCGCCTTGGACGCCACTTTTTAGCTCACCGCGTGTCGACGCTGCGTCTGCGTACGGTCAAGGTCTGCGAACGTTGCCTCGAACAAGCACGAGATGCTGGCTACCAAGTTGCAGATCGCGAGGCGGGGCCCGGCGCGTCTGCCACAGCTCTATCCAATCTGAACGTCGCCTCTTAACCTACCAGTAACGTTCTTCTTTCCAAGGATCCGCATCGTTATTGTACCCGCGCACTTCCCAAAATCCAGGCTGATCCTCACGTAAGAATTCGATCGCTTGGCACCATTTGGTGCTCTTCCAAAAATAGCGCGATGGCACAAACATGCGCACTGGCCCGCCGTGAATTGGCTCGAGGGGTTTGCCCTCGTACGTGTGAGCTAGCAGCACGTTATCGTTGTCCGCAACGGCCAGCGGAATATTTGCCGTATATTCGTTTGCACCGTGAGAGACGACGAATCGAGCTGAGGATTTCACCCGCGCCAGTTGCATGAGGTGGCTAAATGCGACGCCGGCCCACACAGTGTCAAACTTCGACCAGCGCGTCACACAGTGAATGTCTGTTTTAACTGTGCGCACGGGCAACGCGCTAAACTGCTCCCATGTATATTCGAGCGGCTCTTCTACTTCCCCGAAGACGCGAAAACGCCAAGTCTTTGGATTGAATTGCGGAACGTTACCAACGTGCAGCACCGGAAAATCCCGGGCCATGTACTGCCCGGGAGGAAGCCGACCTGCAAGCGGATCTTCGGTCTTGACTGCCATTGTGCAGCTCCTTAGCTGACTTTGGAACGCAACGCTTGATCTATCCGCCCCACAAGTTGCAATGCAGCACTTTTGGGATCGTTTGCTTGAGCGATCCAGCGTAAAATGGAAACTCTTTCTCCGCCGGCGTTAATTACTTCGACGACGTTTGCCGGGTCGAGACCGCCAATGGCAAAAAATGGAACCCTTGCGTGGCTTGCAGCATAGCGTACGAGCGACACTCCGACAGCTGGTCGTCCTTGCTTGGTGGGCGTCTCATGAATCGGGCCGACGCCGATGTAGTCGACTGGGAGATCACAAGCCGCATCAATCTGTTGAGTGCTATGGGTCGAAAGACCGATTATGAATTCCTTTCCAGCGACACGCCGTGCGGATAGCACCGGCAAATCGTCTTGACCTAAGTGAACGCCATCGGCGCCACACGTAAGTGCAATATCGAGTCGATCGTTGACGATAAATGGAACGCCGAGCGTGCGGCACGTTTGCGCGCAGCGCTGGGCGACCTCGAAAAGCGCTCGATCGCTCGTGCTCTTTTCTCGAAGCTGCACCATACCGACTCCACCTGCCACGGCTTCAGTCAAAAACCGCTCGATGGGAAGCATACGCGGCGCCGCATCGGTGATAAGATAGATGCGCGCCGCTGTGATCCGGTTGGAAACCATCGCTAGCCGCCGCCCACCATTTGCGCTATTTCGAGGCGGTCCCCGTCGCAAAGCGTGATCCGTGAATACCGATCGCGAGGCAATGCTCTCCCATTGTATTCAATGACGACCCGCTCGGCGTTTAGGCTCAACGACTCAAGCAAGTGTCCTATCGTTGAACCCTCTGCAACGCTCCTGGGTTTTCCGTTCGTTACGATGGTCATGCGCGAGCTGGTTGCGCGCTGGCGCGAGCCTGCAAGGACGGTGTCATTCGTTCCCAATCTTTAAAGACAGGATCATAGCCCAATTCGATGAGGCGCCGAGCTACAATCTCAGGTGGCCGCACGTCCTCCAGGTGGAATTGTTCGCCAGCTCCACCGGGCTCGTTATAGCCGCCGGGCTGGGTACTCGACCCGGCGCTCATATGCGTGACGCCAAGCGGCACGAGCTGATCTCGTAGGGTAGCCGGCTCTCGAGTCGACAAGACGATGCCCGCAGTTGGCAGGGCTATGCGGAGCGCGCAAATGAGCTGAACCAACTGCGCGTCACTCAGCGGATACTCGGGTGTAAAACCCCCAGCTGCTGGATTGATGCGCGGAAACGACACATTGACCTGCGAC
>JBPYDX010000033.1:0-9817 GCA_051986115.1 Candidatus Eremiobacteraceae bacterium | reverse complement strand
AATCTTGCCTCGGTGCGGCCGTACCTGAAAAGTTTTTTCTCTGATCCCGATCTGATTCGACTGCCGAAATGGCTCAAACCATTTCAGGGTGCGGTCGCATGGTCGATTGCAACCGCGCGCGCGCCATATAGCCGTAAACTGTACGCTTCAATTGGCGGCGGCTCGCCTATTCGCGGACAAAGCGAACTGCAGGCGCGCGCGCTTGCTTGGGAAATGCGCAGGCGTGGCCGCGAAATGCCGGTCTTGGTCGCGATGCGCCACTCGAAGCCAAACTCAGCTGACGCATTAATCGCCGCACACTCGGCGGGCCTAAGCCGGCTCATCGTCATTGGGTTGTTCCCACAATACTCGTTTAGCACCACGCTTTCGGGACTCACCGGCATCAAGAACGCAATGGATGCTTTAGACTATCACCCGGAAATCGTCGCAATTGAAGAGTATTGCGACGATCCCAACTATGTTGCAGCGATTGCCGACGTGACGCGCAAGGCATTGCGTTCGTTTCGAACGCCGCTTGATCTGGTACATCTAATTTTTTCCGCACACGGTTTGCCAATGTCATATATTGAAGAGGGAGACCCTTACCTAAGCCACGTGCAGCGCAGCGTGAAAGCTGTGTGTGACGTCTTGCAGCATCCGGGGCCGGTGCATATGTCGTTTCAGAGTAGGCTTGGACCACAGAAATGGCTCGAGCCGGCTTCTGACAAGTTGATCGCCGAGCTTGGTCAAGAAGGCGTTAAGGCGACCTGCATTGTGCCGATCGCCTTTGTCTCAGAGCACGTTGAGACACTCAATGAAATCGACATCCAATACGCCGCTATTGCTCGAGCGCATGGCATCGAGGAATTCGATCGTGCCTGTGCAGTGAAGTGCCACCCGAAATACATACGGTGTCTAGCTGATCAAGCAGAAAGAGCGCTTTCAATGACCTCGCTTGTTCCCGCAGTTTCGTGAACGACGCTTTCGAGCCAATTGACGTTGCGGTCGTCGGCGGGGGCATCTCGGGTCTGTCTGCCGCATTTTGGTGTAAGCGGCGTGGACGCACCGTTGCGCTCTTTGAAGCGTCCGATAATGTTGGCGGCTCCATTACGAGTGCGCGAACCGGACCGTATATCGCAGACGGTGGTCCTCAAAGTTTCGTCCTGTCGGATACCTTTCGACAGCTCATCGCCGACGCCGGTCTCGAGAGATTCGTGTTGCCTTCGTCGCCCTCGGCGACGATGCCATACCTCTACCACCGAGGCAAACTCGTCGCGGCCCCCCGATCGCCGCAAGCAGTATTAGCGACGCCGTTGCTGTCGCCGCTTGCCAAGCTGCGGATGCTGGGTGAGCCGTTTGTGCCCAAAGCTGTCGCACAGGATGAAACGATCGCGTCGTTCGTCGAGCGCCGAGCAGGCCGCGAAGCCCTTGAGTCTGTCGTAGTGCCGTTTGTTTCGGGCGTGTTTGCGGGCGACACAGCAAAGCTCTCGCTTCCCAGCGCCTTTCCCATGGCGGCGAAGCTCGAGCAAGAGTATGGCAGTATCATCCGTGGCATACTCGCGCAACGCCGCCAACGCGCGGCAAACGGCGCGTCGCAACCGGTCCGAAGGCAAAGCGTGGGCTTTGCGGGCGGCAACGATGTGCTGCCGCGCTCGCTTGCAGCAGCGCTCGGTGCGGATTTTACCGTTAAGACGCCTGTCAAAGCTATTTGGCAGCGAGGCCAGTGGATGGAACTACTCATCGCAGGTCAGCCGGATCAACGCGTGGTCGCACGATCGATTATTATTGCTACCCCAGCATACACCGCGGCAGACTTGCTCGAACCGCTCGAGCCTGACGCTGCAGCCGCGCTGCGCGATATAGAATATCCGGCCGTAATTCAGATCGCCCTCGCTTATCCTCGTGACGCAATCGGCGTACCGCTTGACGGTTTTGGTTTTCTTGCATCCCGACGTGAAGGGCTAAAGATTTTAGGCTGTGTTTGGAATTCAGTTATGTTCCCCGACCGCTGTCCACCCGGGGAAGTGCTATTGACTGTGTTCTTGGGCGGGGCGACCGATCCGCAAATCTGTTCCCAAAGCGACGAAGAACTGGTGCGGGCAGCCCACAATGATTTGAAACGCGCCATGCAGATCAAAGACATCGCGCCAAACGTGATAGCCGGTTTTCGCTGGCAACAAGCGATTCCACAATACACAGTTGGTCACGCGCAGCGCATCCGCGTGGTGACGGAATGCTTAGCTCGTCTTCCGCATGTCCGGCTTTGCGGTAACTACGTGCGTGGTCCAGCGGTGAGCGACTGTCTCAATCTCGCCCACGAGATCGCTGAGTCGTTATCCTAGGCGTTCACTCTACGTGGGACCGCTACGGGTTTAACACCCGCAGATCGTAGCGTTGTGTTCAGGCTACTGACCGAATCCGCAAACGCGTTGTACGCGCTCATGACGGCGCGGTACTGATCATCGATCTTATCGGCGAAAGCAATCAATGCAGGTTGCGGTGGGCTCGACAAATCTTGGAAGCGCTCGAGCTCCTCACGCAGCGCTCCGGGTCGCTCAATGGAATCCTCATCAGCCATGAAGTTTGCGGTTAACCGGCTGAAAATTTGATCGTGTGCCCGCAAAGTGGCTTGAGCCTGCGCAAGTGCAGCAGCCTTACTCGTGCCGCCCTTTTGCAGCATGCTGATCGCAGCGAGCAATCCTTTCTTAAGGGCATCGAGATTGTTCAGTGCGATGTTGACATTTGAGTACTCGACATAATGTTTGTGTTCAAACTGATACCAGGCCTCGTAGACATCTTGCGTAAACGACAGTCGGGGATCGGGGCGAACGTCGACCGTCTGCGATAGTACGCGACCACTTAGTGTTACGTGAACGGTGTAGGTCCCCGGCGGAACGCGCGCTCCTTCCTTGGGACCTCGATACTCTTCGCGGGCCGCACCCATCCAGAGCACCGGCCCATTTTCTCGGAAGTTCCAGACAACCCGGTTGATGCCTCGATCGTTCGAGACGTTGGGAACGTCCTTGCCTTTGACTTTATGCGTGCCCGCTATCGTGCGCACGACGCGTCCGCTACTGTCAAATACTTGCACTAATGGAGCCTTGTGCTGCGCGGACGCTTGATAGAAATCGATGATAGCGCCGTCCGGAGGATTGGCGGCAGCATACCACGTGTACGACTCTTCGATATCTTTATGATAAAAATATTGGTAAGCGGTGCGAATTGGAAACAGCATCGCACCAACCGACTGTGCTTCCCGCAGTTGTTGCACCGCCTGCACGTCATCGAGAATCCAAAGCGCACGCCCATGCGTCGCAATGACGATGTCATTGAACGTCGGCTGCAATCGAATGTCACGAACGGAGACGGTTGGCAAGTTGAGCTCGAAACTTTGCCAAAATGCACCGCCGTTGTACGATATCCAAATGCCCTGTTCGGTTCCCGCATACAGTAGGTTTGGGTTATGGATATCCGGTCGCACGGTGCGCACGTATTGATCAACCGGCAAGCCAGCAGTAAGCTTGCGCCACGTCGAACCGTAATCTTGCGTCGCATACAGATACGGCCGATAGTTGCCCGAGCGGTGATCGTCAAAGGCTGCGTACGCAACGCCGGCGCGTAGCGGCGAAGGCGCCACGGTCTCCACGCGCGCAAATTGAGGCACGCCTCGCGGTGTCACATTGGACCAGTGTGCGCCGCCGTCGCGGGTGAGCTGAACGTAACCGTCGTCGGTACCGACCCAAATCTCTCCCTTGGTTAAGGGTGAGCCCTCGATGTCGAGAATATTGTCAGAAAATTCTGCGCTCGATACGTCAAGCGCGATTGGGCCGCCCGAGGGCTGCTGGTGTGCCTTGATGTTGCGGGTCAGATCGGGGCTAATAGCGGTCCAGTGCACACCGTCGTCAACGGTTTGAAAAACCACGTTGGCGCCAATCCACGCTGTGTGCGGATCCCAGGGCGCAAAGCCAATGGGCGAATCCCAATTAAACCGATACCGCTGCGCAAACAGCGTAAACTCCCCCGCCGAAGCTAAGTAATAGGGTGTGATCGATTGTGAAAAACCCGTACGCTCATCAAAGATGGATATGGCGCCGTGTTGCGAGTCTGCCCAAATCCGCTGCGGGTCAGTTGGGTCCGGTATAGCCCACATGCCATCGCCGCCGACAACGCGGCGCCAAAACGAGTTCATAATGCCAACGGGGCTTAAGCCATTCGATGGTCCGCAAAAGCCGTCATTGTCTTGGAGCGAGGCGCACACGTGGTAAGGATTACGGTCGTCGACTGCAGTGTGATACACTTGCCCGATTGCGAGGTTGGCCGAGAACGACCACGTCTTGCCGGCGTTGACGCTTAAGGCATAGCCGCCATCCTCGCCAACGATGATGCGCCTAGCATCGTTAGGAGCAATCCAAATCGCGTGGAAGTCGACATGCACGTTGTCGGGGGCGATCTCTTTAAATTTTTTCCCGCCATCTGTACTCTCTGAGAGCATCTCGGAGACACCGTACACGTGATTAGGGTTCGACGGATCAACCGCAATGTGCGTGAAATAAAACGGGCGCTGGTCAACAAGCGTATCGCTTGTCATGCGCCGCCAGGAGTTGCCCCCGTCATCTGAGCGCCACAAGATGCCTGACTTTGATTCGATGAGAGCGTAGATCCGTCGAGGATCGCTCGGCGCAATCGCGAGGCCAATGCGTCCCATGGGCCCGCTGGGTAAGCCGTTGCCAGTGAGTTTGGACCACGTTATGCCGCCGTCGCGTGAGCGGTAAAGCCCATCATCAGGTCCGCCGCTCGTAAAGGTCCACGGTTGCCTGCGAAACTGCCAAATCCCGGCAAAGATGATGTTTGGGTTTTGGGGGTCTTGCGCGAGATCGCAGCCGCCGCTTCGCGGTCCAACGAATAGCGTGTGCTGCCACGTGCGTCCGCCGTCGCCGGTCCGCCAGACACCGCCATTCGGATTGTCGGCGAAATAGTCTCCGAATGTGGCAACGACAACAATGTTAGGATTGCGAGGGTTGACGACAATTCGGGGAATGTAACGCGCGCCTTGCAATCCGACATTTTTCCACGTCTTGCCGGCGTCGGTTGACTTGTAAATGCCATCGCCATAGGAGACGTCGTTACGAGGATTGCCTTCGCCGGTGCCGACCCAAACAGTATTTTTGTTCGTCGGATCGATCACGACAGCCCCGATCGCGGCCACCGGCTCTTTAGCAAACACAGGATCCCACGAGGCGCCTGCATCATCGCTCTTCCACACGCCGCCGCCTGCGGAACCTAGATAATAAAGGAAGGGATCGCTTGCAGTGCCGGCAACTGCTGCGACGCGCCCGCCGGCGGTCGCGGGTCCAACTTCGCGCCAATGCAGTCGGCCATACACAGGATTAGGCGAAGGTTCGGTCGAGACGCTCGTCTTGGATCTGGGAGCAGCACCGCAGAAAATTAAAACAAGCGCTGCGAACATAATCAGCCGCAGCGCTAGTGAACACAACGTCTTCATAAGCAGCAAATAGCGACAACCGAAACGATTTTACCTTTGAGGCAAGACAACTTTGCGAAGTTGACGTGCTTGGTGGTAGCGTCGAGAGTCAGAAGCGGGCAAGCGATTGTACATCGCTTGGAGGTTCAGCGATCTACAGCGTTCCCGTCGGAAATGGTGTTGGCGTCTGGATTGGTGTGAGCGTTGGCCCCGGTGTCAGTGACCCAATCGGCAATGGTGTCGGCGTTGGAAATCCCGGCATCGATGGCGCCGGCATGGGGCTCGCGCTTCCCGGCGCGGTCGGCGCGACAATCGAGATCGGCGAACGATTCGGAGAGGGAGTTCCCATCCCACCAGAACCTCCAACTCCGCCGCCACCGCCCGTATTGCAGGCAGCAACCGCTAGCAAGAGGATCAGGGTTGCGCCCAATGCGAGCTTCATACATAATGGGTTCCCGCGGCGTCAAAACCTGAAACAGCTGCACCATGCAAAGCATTTGAAAGCGAGCAATCGCATGGCAAGAAAGGGAGCAAAAACTGGGCGTTCGCGCTTGCGTCTCGACGACTCTAAAGGAGCGCGGCGCAATGCTGACGTGCTCGTTGGGACAGAGCGGCTCGAAGCCGCTCAGCGTGCGAAGAACGTCAAGTATAAGGCTGAATTAGAAAATAAATCCTGGCGTCCAAAGCGCTAAGTGATCTAAGGGTCAACTTCGTAGAGCGCGGTCATGCCGGCTTCCATGTGCTCGCTGACATGGCAATGGAACAGCCACACGCCCGGATTATCGGGGACCATGTCAGCTGTCACCATGAGAGCCGGCGAAACGTTGACCACATCGGTTCTCTGACCGCCGACTAGTACCGTGTTGCCATGCCAGTGAGGCGTATGGAAGTTAATGCCGTTGCCGATGGAAGCAACGTACCAGCGCACGTGGTCGCCCTCTTTCATAACCATGCGCGGCATGTTCCCATACAAATAGCCGTTAACTGCTGCTTTAAAATTGCTGTCGACAAAACCGCTGCCCGCGAGTGAGAAGTTACCCTCTGCGTTTTCGGGATTGGCGCCGAGCCGAACGCTGTCTTTCATGGTGCCGGCGGGATCAGTTGTGAACGTGCGAATGTTGTAGGGCAAATACCAGCTCTGATTTTCATCGAAGAAGTTGAAGATCGTGACAAATTCACGATCGACGTCTTTGGGCGTGCCATCCGGTCTCGCCATACCCGCTCGTGTCACGACGATTGCTCCGACAAGTCCCGCGTCAACATCCCGCTGTTCTTCAACGTGTGAGTGATAGAGCCAAAAAATGGAGCTGGGGTCGTTAGGTCCCGGACCTGCTCGCTCAGGAACATCCCAAACGTACGTGTATATATGCCCGGGGGCAACAATGCCGGCATTGGGATCTGAGGTCGTCGCACCTGCGCTATATGCCATGCCCTCCGATGATTTCTTGTAAAGAACGCCGTGCGGGTGGATGCTGTACGGACGAGAAGCGTTATTTTTGAAAACGACTTTGATTTCGTCGCCTACCTCAGCGTGAATAATGGGACCCAAGATTCCAAGATATTGTTCGTTTGGTGGGCGCGGCTTGAGCGTCTTAAACGTGCCGTCGGTATACTCGCGATACATCGCTTTGCGATAGACTCGGCCAATGCGGTGCGGCCCGCTCGTCGTATACACTTTTTGATCCGCATCGAATGGTTTGCCAGTAACTGCGTCAATGCCGCGAGGCGCGTAATTCCAGTTGACTTCATCAACGGCAATATAGTAGGTGCGAACCGTTGGAGCCGAATGTGATGCAGCGATATTCGCACACGCGCACAATGAAGCGACGCAGACGATCAAACCGAAAGAAAAAAGGCGACGCACAATTGACATCAGTTGCTCTTTCTAAGGCTCTTAGATAGCAAACTACGGCCGACACTATGACGTCCGGCTCATTGGGTGTCGCTATTCAGCATACGCCCGGGGTGTCCTCGCCCTTTTCTCGCAGCGCTACGATTGCTGGCGGAGGGATATCAAAAAAGAACCCCAAAAAGCGAGTCTTCCAGCATTCCCCGATAGCTCAGCTGGTAGAGCGTCTGACTGTTAATCAGAATGTCGCTGGTTCGAGTCCAGCTCGGGGAGCCAAGAAGAAGCCCTGAAGATTCAGGGCTTCTGTTTTCTAACAAACGTTACGCGACAATTGCGTACTAGATCTCGGCCCTCTCAATTGCGCGACTAAGCACGTGAAGCAATTCCTTCGCTTTGTCTACAGTCATGTAGGCAGTCACGTCCTCGGTATATCCGGTTTTGTATTCGTGACTGATGTTAACCATAATTTCCTTACCCTCGTGGCAAACCGCGCTAACCGCTATGGACGCGGCAGGCCTGCTACAGGCAAGCAAGACATGATCTTCGTACGTTTTTTCTTTTTGAACGAAGAGCGCTTTTAAAGATTTCGCTCTCTTACTTATCAAATCGCCAACCCCCACAATAAGCAGCGTTGTTCGCATGCTCTTGTGAGAGTATCGGCTTTTTGGGGACAATTCTTAACGCAGCACTCCAACGCGAAGTTACGATAAAATGTTCTTGAGCTTCGAATTGTCAGCGAGATGTACTAGGCGGCGGACCTATTTTTTATTCGGACCTGTTTCGGCTGGTAAGTCTTGGCGGGATCCCCATTCCGTCCACGAGCCGTCGTACAATGCTGAAATCGGATGGCCGACAGTGTCTGCAGCTAGCGCCAGAATTGCGGCTGTCACTCCCGAGCCGCACGATGTGATGATAGGTTTTGCCAAATCGACGCCAGCTTTGTTGAAGGCCTGCCTGATGTCAGCCGCAGGTTTCAACTCGCCGCCAACGACCAATTCAGTGTACGGCAGATTGACGCTGCGTGGCATGTGACCCGAACGAACCCCGGGCCTCGGTTCCGGAGCCTCACCTCGAAAGCGCTCTGCAGACCGAGCATCTACGACTTGCTCCGTGCCACTAGACAAAGCACGCGTGACCCGCTTGAGATCGGCGACCGCGTCTGCGTTGAAGTGGGCCGTGAAAGTGCGAGGCGACCGTTTTACCTCACCCGACTGTAACGGCCGTCCCTCCGCCTTCCATTTGGGCAGACCACCGGCCAATACTTTGACATTCTTGACACCAAACGCGCGCAACGTCCACCAGACTCGCGGGGCTGTCCATAAACCTTCGCCGTCGTAGACGACGAAGTGCATGCCATCGCCAAGACCGAGTTGCGACATCGCTCGAGCAAAAGCTTCGGGCTTTGGCAGCATATGCGGCAGGCCTGTGGAGGTGTCAGCAATCGACTCGATGTCGAAAAATACTGCGCCGGGAATATGTGCTGCGACGTATTCAGCACGGCCATTGCGGTTTTCCGCGGCAAGATACCAGGATGCGTCGATCACAGCAAGATCTGGGTCGCCCAGATGCGCCTCAAGCCAATCAGTCGTTACAAAGTTTTGCTGCATGCTTTGACTATCTGTTCGTCAATCCGGCGCAGCGTAAACCCGCCGAAGCAAGAGCGCCGACATTATCCCGATGAAGAAGCACGTGGCATAAAGATACAGGCGAAGAGGTTCCCAAAGCAGATGCGGCTGATGAAAGAGCCAATCGCCTACGGTTCGGATGGACACAAACACCAGCAGCATGGCCCACAGATCTAATGGACGTCGCAGCGGCTGCCTTTGGAAAACCAGCCCCCAGAGGAAACCGAATCCAAAGTTGAGGACAGGTTGAGCGATGGTGTACACGAGCAGCTCCACGTGAATACCCCCAGTGTCACAAACATTTCGACCTAGGCGATGTGTGCGGAAGACTTATTACTGCGATTTCTGCTGGAAGCCTTGTGCGCTGCGGTGTACGCTTGGGCGGAAGCATAGCGCTCTCACGCGAACCAGCTAACCATCGTGAAGATCGACGCGTCGAACAGCGCGGCGAGAAAGTTCTGGCGCACGGTCATCGTCGTTGCGCTGGCTGCGTTTGTGCTGGGCGCTACGCAGCCTAACATCCTTGCTGCAATTGCTGGCATAAGCGAAGGCTCCTACGGGATGAGCTTCGACTATAAAAGGATTGTCACGAGCGTCACGCCGGGAATGTCAGCTGCGAGAGCTGATATCCAACCCGGCGATCGCATTGAGCCGGTCTCGTTTGTTGACCGACTCACAATATTTGAGTCGAACATCAGCGTACCTGGAACGCCGGCTCACCTCATTGTTTATCACGGAAATCAGTCGCGACCGGTTATGCTGACGTCCGGCGCTGTCGACCGGACGGCAACTATTATCGTGACGTTAGTCAAACGGCTCACGTCACTTGCGTTTGTGCTCGTCGGTGCGGGTCTACTGTTACTGCGTCCATCGCGCATGACC
>JBPYDX010000032.1:0-4150 GCA_051986115.1 Candidatus Eremiobacteraceae bacterium | reverse complement strand
GCCATCCTCCGTGGGCGGTCTTGGTGTCGGTTTGCTAGCCCTTCAAAGTCAGAGTTTTGAGTTTTTGCGGGTGGCAGAGAGGATCTTTGCTTGGACTGCCCGGAAGCGAGTGGAGACCACTTCTTGAGCCGCTGCCAAGCGGACCCTGAGGCGAGCCCAACTTCGCGGCTTCTGCTTTTCGGGTTCTTCCCGAACCGCGCTGGTCCCTCCCATAATCAAGGCCGATTCGTTCTGGCGTCGTAAGCGCGGCAGAAAAGAAAAGGTCCGTTTGTGGTTGACGCAACCATGCGCTATTCGTGGCGGAGGGCGACCATGGGGTCAACGCGCATGGCACGGCGGGCGGGAATGTAGGAAGCGAGCAGGGCAACTGCCGCCATCAAAGCCGACACGCTCACGTAGGTGAGCGGGTCAACTGGCGAAACTCCGGCCAAGAAACTGCCGACAAGTCGCGCAATCGCAGCCGCCGCAAGAATGCCCATGACAAGGCCTGTGCTCACGATGACAGTTCCTTGACGGAAAATCATTTGCAGGACATCTCGGGGTCGAGCTCCAAGGGCCATGCGAACGCCAATCTTGTGCGTCCGTTGGCTCGCACCATAGGACACCACGCCGTAAACGCCGACTATCGCGAGTGTAAGCCCCAAGATCCCAAGCAATGCGGCGAGCGCCGAGCCAATTCGATAAAGCAACAGGCCGTTGATTGTGTCTAGTGCTTCGCTCATGGTTTGGACATCGGCAACCGGCATTGCTGGAGCGAGTGAATGCATCAGGCTGACAACTTCGCCGTTCGTGGTTGCGAGCGGTAAGGTCGTGCGCACCTGAAGGGTGACCGGTAGCCGATAATTGTATTTCTGTGCCAGAGGGAAGTACACGTACGGCCGGAACGGTCCGGTAACGCCCAAATATCTGCTGTTCTCCACCTCACCGATGACTTCGATCGAGTTACTGGGATCATCTGCGAGAGCGAAGCGCTGGCCAATCGGGTCCTCACCGTGCCAGTATTTCTCCGCCATCGCTTGGTTGATGACCGCAATGCGCGAAGAAGTCTGATCATCTGAATCCACGAAGCCGCGTCCGCGCAGCAGGGGAACACGCATAGTTTCAAAGTATCCTGTTGAAACTGCATCGTAGCCGGCGTGTATACGTTCTCCGACTGGCGGCTGGTAGCCTTCGATGTTTAAGTCCGAGCCAAGATGTATGCCTCCCATAGGAACTGTTGCGGCGAGGCTGGCTGTCTCAACGCCAGGCAGGGCGCGCACGCGGGGGAGCAGGTTGCTTAGAAAATTCCTCGACTGCGCTTCGTTATATCCGGTCTGGTGCGGATCCATCGCAAAATTGACAACGTTGCTCGGATCGAATCCCAAATTCGTGTGCTCGACGTTCCGCAAGCTTCGCGCAAAGAGACCCGCGACGATCAGCAGCATGAGCGAGCCGCCGACCTGCGCGATAACGAGGGCACTGCGGGTACGCTGACTGCTCGGCGTTCCAGTGCGCGCGCTTTCGTGCAGCAAATTGTTCAAGTCGCCACGCGTGGAGCGAAGCGCGGGTGCAACTCCGACCAGGAGCGCAGTCAAAAGCGTGATGCCGAAAGCATACGCAAAGACGCGCCAGTCGAATTGAAAATCGAGTCTCAGAGGAACCGCCATGTGGATGTTGATTGAGCTAATATAGCGACTGCCCGTCAGGCCGAGGGCAATTCCAGCGGCGCATCCGAGCGATGCGAGAAGAAGGCTTTCTATCAGCAATTGGCGTATCAACCGCCTTCGCCTGGCTCCGACGGCGGCGCGGATCGCCATTTCGCGCCTGCGTCCGGAGGCTCGCGCAAGCAACAGATTTGCGACGTTCAGACAGGCGAGAACCAACACCAGACCTGATAGCGTGAGAAAAAGTGCGCTGATCAGGGTCACGACGGCTTCGCTTTGAGGGTCATCCGAGGGACTCATGGGACCGTAGGCGAACGCTCTCAGGGATCTCCATTTGTCCGTGCTCGGAAACTGTGCGGAAAGCTGCTGACCGATGACCTGCAAGACGGGTTGAGCTGAGGCGAGAGCGACGCGGGGTTTCAGTCGGCCAATGATCGTGAGGCCCGAAGCTTTTCGGTCTGTAAGAAAGTCGGCGCCTGCGTCTGAGGTGGCGGCGGCGATGCCGAGCGGCAAGTAGCCCTGAGTTTCCATGAGCGACGTGATGCCGCGAAATCCTTTGGGAGCAACACCGATTATCGTGACAGGATGCCCGTTGATGAGAACGCTCTTGTCGATCACATGCGGGTCGCCGCCGAAATGCGCTTGCCAATAGGCATAACCGAGCACGAGGATCGGCTCATCATCCACAGATTTTCCTGGCACTGGCTCAATGAGACTTCCCAGTGCTGGCCGCACGCCAATCAACTGGAAAAAATTTGCCGTGACGTAGTTCGTCCAAATCGGCTCATCGTTGCCGCCGAAGCTTAACCCGTCCCGCTGAAAAAGCAGTGTGGCTGCGACGTCGGCAAATACGGAGGTGGTCTGATTTCGGATATCCGCAAAATCAGGATAGGAAAAGCCATTGATCCAACCGGCATGAAGGTCTTCGGCGGCAAGGGACGTAAGTTGTTCCGGCTTAGCAACGGGAGGCAGGCGCAGTGTGAGCCAATCGACCATGCTGAAAATGGCTGTGTTTGCGCCGATGCCGAGCGCAAGAGTAAGGACAGCAACGGCTGTGAATCCGGGGTTGCGGCGCAACTGACGCAACGCATACTTGATGTCCTGCCAGAGGCTTGAAAAAAAGTTGTGTCCGCGATGGGCTCCCAGAACAACGGGGTCTTGCGACGATTCTCGCTCGACCTGGCGCAGGCTCCTGGCTAGCAGGTCGTCGTCGCTCAGTTCCTGAAGCGTCAGACGCTTTGCTTCATATTCGCTCACGCCCGAAGAAAGCAGCTCCTCGTACCGCTCCTGAAGGTGCTCCGTCAATTCTTCAATGATCTGGGACTCGCGAGTCGGCGCCAATTTCAGGTCCGAAAGCCTTTTCGCGACTTCGTGTCTCCAATCAGGCATGTTCAACCTCCGTGATGCGGTTGATGGCCTCGACGAAAACCCGCCAGCCTCGACGCTGGGAGGCAAGAACCTTCCGTCCCTGAGAAGTTAGGTGATAATAACGTCGTCGGCGCTGACCGCTCTTTTCAACCCACCGTCCCTGAATCCAGCCGCGCTTTTCCAAGCGATAGAGCAGGGGGTAGAGCGAGGCCACGTAGAACCGCACCGCGCCTTTTGACCGTTGCTCAATGAGTTTGGAGATTTCGTAACCGTGGCGCGGGCGAGCCTCGACTAACGATAGGATCAGAAGCTCGGCGCTGACCTTCTTCCATTCAAGTTCTGGCAGTGTGCTATCCATATGTGGGTAGCACATATATCATCATTGCCCGAGGGTCGTCAAGCTGACGATCGATCGAGGGAATTATCCTCTGCACTTCAGAGGGCTGGTGGGCAGTTGGCAGAGTTTCTTGTTACAAGCTAAATGTGAGAATTATCTTCGTGAAATGGATTGTTACTGGTGCGCGGTCCCTTAGCGGTCAAACCCACTTCTTTGCGGAGGTATATTAGCTAAGCTAGGCGACCCCGCTCTTTCCATCCCCGCTGGGTGTCACAACCACCAGTCCGCTTTTTTGTGCTTGTCCGCCGTGCGCCAGGAATGCGGTTCCATCCTTGGCAACCGTGGCATTGCGAGCGCCCGCCGGCGTCGGCACCTGCGCCACTACCGTGAGCTGACCCTTTTCCTCGGCGCGCGCGATAGTCAGCTTCGCCAGTGAACGACAAAAAGCCAGTGTCGTGGGTGTAATGGCGATTGTTCGCCAACCGTTAATGCTCTTGAAGGAATGCGCGAACGTCTTTTACAAATTCCTGGCTCTGAACAGCACCGGCATGAACGGCGCCGGCGATGACCTTATACTCTGCATTCGAAAGTACTTTCTTTAGATCGGCGAAACTCTCAGGGTGGTCATTGCCGCCATAAATCACGAGCGTAGGCACTTTGTTCGTTTTGAGTGACTCATAGTTGACTATTAGTTCTTTGTTCCCGAGGCGTTCAGCCCCGAGCGCTTTCGGGTCGTGGATAGGATCCTCTCTTTTCAATGCCTCTCGCTGTTCAGCAGTGAGCGGAGGCGCATCAGGCGTCG
>JBPYDX010000031.1:0-4796 GCA_051986115.1 Candidatus Eremiobacteraceae bacterium | reverse complement strand
ATGCTTTTTGCAGCGGGTGCGTCATCTTTGTCGGCTCCCAATCTGGCTTCAGGGATTACTGCGGGTGTCGTGGGCGACGTCGTGGTTCTTCCTTATAATAGCGCGATTGCGGTGCAGCGAGCTTTTGCCGAGTTCGCGGGAGAGATCGGCGCAGTCATTGTCGAGCCTATCGCCGCCAACATGGGCCTGTGCCTGCCTGAGCCCGGTTATCTTCATGACTTACGCGAATTGTGCAGCAACGCGCAAGCGGTGCTCATCTTTGATGAGGTTATCACGGGGTTGCGCGTTGGGCTAGGCGGCGCCCAAGAGCGCTACGGAGTCTTCCCCGACATGACGTGTATCGGTAAGACGCTGGGGGGCGGTTTGCCGATCGCGGCGTTTGGCGGTCGCGCTGAGATCATGGCGACCTTGGCGCCGCAGGGCAACGTATTTGTTGGTGGCACATTCTCCGGCAACCCGGTGTGCGTTGCCGGCGCCCACGCATTCTTGGACATTGTCGAAACGGAACCCGATCTTTACGTTCGCCTTGAGGCTCTTGCCAAACGGCTGGCAGATGGACTCCAAGCAATAATCGATCGGCAGGCCTTTGGCTTACCCGTCGTTACCTGCGCTTCCATGGTCGACTTCATGTTTCGTAGAGGCCGCCCGCATCGCAATCTGCTCGAGGCTTGCGAGGCCAACGCGAGCGCCTATGCCGCCTACTACAACGCCATGCTGGCGCGCGGCATCCTTTTACCCCCATCGCAAATGGAGCTCATGTTTGTAACGGCGGCGCATAACGAAGCAGATATCGAGCTGACTCTTGCCGCTGCCCAAGAGGCTTTGGGGTGAGCGACCAGGCTCAAAGTGATCTCGAGCGTTTTGCTGACGCTTGGAACACAGCGCGTTTCTTCGACGCGCACGAAACCTTGGAACCGCGCTGGATTGCTACCCGGGATCGAGGGCTACGGGGCCTGATACAGCTAGCGGCTGCATTTCATCATTTGAGCAAAGGCAATATTATCGGCGCCCGCACCACACTGGAGCGCGCGATCGTCCGTCTAGACGATCCCCAGAACCTGCCATGTGCGCTCAACCAACGGAAGCTCGCGCGTTACGCGTCATCTGTCTTACTAGAAATCGAAACCAAAGCGCCGCATGACATTGTGTCATCGCGGCCGCGATTACAACTAGAAAAAGATTAACGGTTGCGTCGCGTCATGGGCAGGACGTCGGCCGTGCGCGGTTCGACCGATTGCGTCAGTACGTCCACGACTTGGGAGTCAAACTCGGTTCCTTTGCGCGAAGCGATGTCGGCCAGGGCGTCGAGTGTGCTAATCGCAGTTGGTCCCGATGTCATGTTTACATACGTCTCGGCAACCGCGACGATGCGGGCTTCGAGAACGATTTGCTCACCTTTGAGTCCGCGTGGGTAACCACTGCCGTCCAAACGCTCGTGATGTTGTTCGATGACCTGGGTGATCGTGCGTCCATCGCGCCAGCGTGCTACAAGCCGAGCGCCCAACTCGCAGTGCGCCGGCTCGTGCTTGCCAGACGGGACTGCCAAAATGCCAACGTCGTGCAGCAGCGCCGCGCGCCGCAAGATTTCCAAATTCCATCCGTTGATTCCAAGCGCCGAACCGATGCGCGTCGCAATCTGCGCGGTGCGCAAGGTACGACCGCGGTCGGCGTTGTCTTGTTCATCAATAGCGATCGCTAGGGCTTCGATGAGATCGCCGTTGGCACGATCGAATTGGCCCATGCGATTGAGCAACGCGTCGTTTTCACGCTCAAGGGCCGCGACATAGCGTTCGGTTCCCCACCCCGCCGAACCAAGGCTTGCCCGGGCAATCGCAAAAGGTGCAGCAATGAACAATAAGACGCCAAGCTTACCGGCTGCGAGTTCCGATGCCACGGCGTAGCCGAGGCAACCGTATGCTGCGTACTGCAAAGGAGACCAGGGGAAGAAGCCCCGCCACGCATCGGCCGCGGCCAAGCCTGCGGGTCCAGCAAAATGCGCGACCGCGGCAACGAGCTCAAGGCCAAGTGTCGCGATAACAAAGACTATCGTGCCTGTCAGCGGATTGGTGTGTTTGGCTGCGAAGGAGGCGGCGAGCGCGGCGAACAGTGGAGCCAAAATTGACCACAAAAGCGTTTGTGCCGCTGCGAGACGGGCCGTCGGGCGATGTATTGCGCGCACGATACCACGGACGGATCCGACAAGCACTGCGACGGGTGCGCCATAGAGCGCAAATCCCGCGACCACGATCGTCAGAGCCGGCCCAATGACACGACGTCCAAATCGTACAGAATCCGGCGCAGCAACTTCAAGCAGCGCCGCGGCCGCGAGTAAGCTCGCCAAGCGCTGGGAAACATGGGGAGTGTTGCCCACGGCCCACAAGAGAATCGGTATGATGGCGACGAGCATCAGCAACATCACCGGCGTTTCTTTGTCGGCCATGTCGTCAAACAGCGGCTGTTGTGCTAAAGCTGCCGCCCTAGGGCCACGCCAGAAATTTTTGCCGCGCTTGATTTTCACTGTATCGCTCACCGAATTAGGCCTAGTGGTACCCGCTTGTTAGACCCCGCGGCTCCGTGACTCGTTACCACTGGAAAGGCACCCAGCCAAGTGTGGCCCAGCGCACGCCAAATCGGACCCCTATGAGGGTAAGGGCCCGCCGGGCTACGAACTGCGAACAAACGCGACATTTACCGTGTCCCACAACGTTTCGCTATCATGAACACAACCGACAACCTTAGCCCCTCCGCTTTGCGGACGCTCGCGCGCCGCCTGTGCGGGTTGCTCGTCGTCGTGAGCTTGCTCGGCATTTCATCGGCTGCCAGATCTGCCGGCGCCAGCGTTGTCACGCTAAACTTAGATCGCTATTCCAAAATCGACCATCTCGATGCAGGTGATTACGTAGGCGTGTCACCTGGTCGAGTGATCGTGCACGTCGGCGATGCGATTGTTTTTGATAATACCGATTCTCGCGATCACACGGCGACCTCGATCGAAGATGCGAGCGTCTTTCCGCAAGATCCGCACTGGACACCAAGCGCGCTCAAATTTTCCGGCAAGATTGGCGAGGGGCCATGGACAACGGGCGACCTCGCGCCCGGAGCACGCTCTGCACCGATCGTTGCTGCAAAAGCCGGCAAGTACTTGTACGGATGTTTTTATGACTACAGTGCGGGTATGCGCGGAGAGATTATCGTCGAGCCGTAAAAGGAGATCTTGTGGAATTTCAAGAGCCGATTGAGCAACTGATTCGCGATCCAAAGTGGTTCACGCGCGATGTGCACTTTCCACCCGCGAATGAATTGCGCATTTACGACACGTCTTTGCGTGACGGCGAACAGATGCCCGGTGTGGCGTACACGCCCGAGCAAAAGTATGAGATTTGCCGACGGCTTTCGGACATCGGTGTGCATATCATGGACGTCGGGTTCCCTGCAGTCTCTGAGGATGAACGCCGCTCGCTCCAATTGATCATGCAAGGCAAGCGTAAGGGTGAGATCCGGGCGGACCTCGATGTCGTCGTGATGTGCCGCAGCAACCCGAAAGATATCGACGCTACGTTAAGCGCGCTTGACGCCATCGACGTCGCGCCTAGCGACGTCACATTCTTTATCTTCACATCCGGCAGCGATCTGCACATGAAGTACAAAATTGGTAAGACGCTCCTTGCGCGTGAAGGCAAAAGCGAGGAAGAATGGCTCGAGCAGCCGTTATCGTTTTATCGCCAAGCCAACATCCGGATGCAATGTGATGCGATTCGCTATGCACGCTCCAAAGGCGTGCGCTACGTCGAATTTGGCGGCGAGGACGGAAGCCGCGGTGATGTTGATTATTTCATCGAACTGTTCAAAGAAGGCATAAAGGCGGGGGGCACCCGCCCATCGTGGCCTGACACAGTGGGCTGCCTAACACCTGAAGCGACGCGCTGGTACTGCTCGCGCATTGTCGCCGCGCTGCCACCGGAAATTCCGTTGCTCAATCATTTTCATAACGATTACGGGCTCGCGACGATTAATTGCATTACCTCGCTAGCCTGCGGTTTCCGAGCCTTTACGGTCACCGCCAATGGCTATGGCGAGCGTGCCGGCAACGTGCCGTTGCACCAAGTTGTCACCGCCTTGCGCGTACTCTACGGGGTCGAGATCCCGGGCTTCAAGTATAATCAGCTACGCGATCTCGCGCGCTTCATGGAATCGATGTCGGGATTTCCGATCGAGGCGCAAGAACCCATCATTGGAGCCAACGTTTTCGCACACGAATCCGGTATCCATACGCACGCTATGCTCATCGATCCACGCATGTACGAGGCTGTTCCAGCCTCGCTCGTCGGCGCGCAAATGCAGTTCGTCTACGGCAAGCATAGCGGTCTTGCTGTTATTGATGCGACGCTGCGCAAGCATGAAGAACGTCTGCGCAAAGCGGGCGTGACGCTTGACAGCGACCTAACCAAGCGCGTACTAGAAGAGGTGAAGCGGGTACGCGAAGAAAGAGCGAGAACCGGTCATGTTGCCGACATCGTCAAACAATATTACGATAATATGCACCGCCTTGGACTCACCGAAGACGATGTGGTGCAAATCGCCGAGGGCCTCAGCAAAAAGCAACATGCCGGAGTTTGACGATGCTCCGGTACGACAGGGCAACTTAAAGAGAGAAGAGAGACACATATGGCAGACGCAAGCACAAACTTTACGTACGTCACCGCGGAATGGATTCGCCGGCCGCTAATCGATCTGGGTGGAGCGACGCCACAAGACGCAGCTACAAGCCCTGATGGGCGCAAGAAACTTGAAGATTT
>JBPYDX010000030.1:0-7642 GCA_051986115.1 Candidatus Eremiobacteraceae bacterium | reverse complement strand
CAAAATACAGCGGCCGACGTGAAGCTGCGCTCCAGCGTTCGAACGCTCGGCCACGTTACAACAACCGCGACCGCCAGCGTCGTCAGTAGATCGATCACGGGCGACTTGTATGCGGTCAACGCTCAGGCGATCAGCAACTTTCAGGGATCTGCAGGCGGAGCGGAAACGCTCTACAGTCAAAACTCTGTGGTCGGTTCGCTGCCCGGCGTCGTTCGCGCAGCGGTGGGATCAGGCGGCGGCTATGGCGCGCAAGGCCAGCTCAGCGTGCGTGGCGGTTCGTACGACCAAGTCGGTTACGAGGTTGAGGGCGTACCGCTCAACCGAGGCTTTGACTTTTACAACGGCACTGCGTTTGTAACCAACGGACTATCGAGCCTTGAGGTGTACACTGGCGGTGCTCCTGCTGATGCAGGCCGTGCAATGTCTGGATACATAAACGAACAAATCAATCGTGGTAAGTATCCGGGAGGCGCGGACTTCACAGCCGTCGTCGGCTCTCCCGTCTTTAACCACACGGTGCAAGCCGACATCTACGGCGGAACGCCAGATAATCGCTTCACCTACTACGTTTCGACGCTTGCACTCAACTCCGATTACAATTTCGGCAATCGCAGCAATCTCGCTGGGACAGCGCTGAACATACCCGCGAATGACCCAGGGTGTAACGCGTTTAACTCGACGCAGTTGTTCGGTTTGGGTTCAGTCCCTCACCTCACCGGGGAATACCTCAACTGTGCGGTGCCAAATGTGTTACAGCAGCCGCAGTCAATTTCGTCGTACAGCTCCGTGCCGTTTGCATCCGAGCGAGACACCGTCACAAACCTGCACTACTCTCTCGCACACGACGGTCTGAACGATGATCTACAAGCGCTCTACATGGTTGGTGCGACGCTGTCGGCGCCGTTCGGACAATACGGTACCTACAACTCCGACCCGACCGTTTCGAACTTCACGAGCGGCACAGGTTACACCAACGGAAATCTTACCTGGCCAACGGGTCCGTTCTACACGGGTGTTGTCGGTCAACCGTACAACCCCGCGCTGCTCACGAACCTGACATGGCCCACGAGCCAAGGAAGTGTGAGTGGCCCGATACCGTCGGTGTTTAACGACAGTCAAACTACACAGTACTCGATTGCCAAGCTTGGCTACACACGAGCGCTGACGCAAGATTCGTTCTTGCGGATCTTCGGCTACTCGATGTATTCGTCGTGGAATCTCGATCAGCCGATCAATGGCATTACCGGCGGTACGTTCTATCAACTCCACGACAACCTCACTGGTGCCACGCTGAACTACCAAAACCAAATCAACCAGCAGAACCTGCTCAGCTTTGGTGCAGACTTCTCGCGTGACGTCACGCTGCGATACAACTACGCGAACTACTTGGCGCTGTATACAACTGGGGCCAATCCGCTCTCGATTAGTGGCAATGCTCCCCCGACATGCGTCACTAACCCGTGCACACCGGGAGACATTGTCACACAAGTGCAAGCGCCGTTCTCGTATTGGTCGAGCACAGTACCGATCGATTGGGATGGCGTCCTGTCTGACAAATGGAAGCCGAGCGATCACGTGCTGGTCGACCTTGGCTTACGCTACGATATCTTGGGATTCCAGCTCATGCCGGACATGGAAGTAACTGGTCCAAACGGACTCGCGTACCAGGCCGAACAGCAACAAGGACAGTGCTTGTTGGGCTACGCGTATTCGCCGAGCGATCCAAAGGTCAACGGCCAAAATTGCAACTCGATTTTGACCGCGACCTATGGTGGAAGCCCAGCAACCAACCCCAACTTCAATGCGTCGTTTCTGCCGGGAGCTGGCGCGTGGACAGATCCGGGAGGCTATCTCGGCTTCCAGTATTGGAGCCCGCGCTTTGGCACGACCTGGACAATTGATCCGAGAAATGTCGTACGCTTTTCGGTCGGGCGTTACGTTCAGCCACCCAACTCTGCGTTTGAACAATACCGCCAAGCGCCGTATTGGGGACCTGGAGCGACGGTGAACCTTCTGAACCACTTCTACGCTGGTCTTGGGTTCTACGCGGTGCATAACGTCAAACCCGAAGACAGCACAAACTACGACATCTCTGTCGAGCACGAATTTAACGGCGGGCTGTCCGCAAAGTTCACCCCGTACTATCGCGACACTCGCAATCAAGTGCTCAACTTAGCGGTCAATCCAGCGCAACCGAGCTTCGTTACCGGCTACAACTTCGGCAGTGCACGCATCTCGGGCGCTGAATTTCTCGTCACGCAAAACGTGAGAGCCCAAAATGGCATCGGCGGCACGCTTGCGGCGACCTACACAGACTCCAAGATCCGCTTCAACGCCGGCCCTAACGGCTCGTCGTTCATTAACGTGATCGATAGCCAGATAGCACGGTACAACGCGAACTATCACACCAACTACGCGACGCTCGATCCGAACGGCTACTACTCGCCTTCGTTCGTGCAAACGCCGCCCGCGACGCCGTCGTACGACGTCAGCTGGGATATCAACTTCCAGCTTGATGCACGCTACAACGGATTTGATATTCTGCCCACGTTTGTTTATCAATCCGGCAACCCGTACGGCGATCCCCTGATGTGGTCTGACACGCATTGCAATCCGACAAATCTGCAGCCGGGCTGCACGCCACTGCCCGCCGGGTCACACTTTCTGGGCGGGATTGGTCCCGATCCTTACACCAATCAGTTCGACTCGATTGGTTCGCTCAAAGGACCCTCGTGGTGGGCGCTCAACTTGGCACTTTCCCACGATATCGGGCACAATCTCAAGGCCTCGATCTTGGGGACGAACCTGCTCACGGGAGTCCACAATCAAGGCTATGCGTGGGAGCAGCCCACGAATCAAAACATCATTTCCTACTCAGACAATATCTTCTACAACATCGCCCCGCTGGGAATTCTCAGTCACCCGGCAAATCCGGCGAACGCCTATTACGGTATGGACTATTACGGCTACGCAGCGAGCTCGGCGTTGCCGACTCGCGTATACGTGTTCAGCCTATCGGCGAAGATGTAGCGCTTCGCCAAGCTGATCAAAAGCAACCCCGCTCGAGCGCATCGGGCGGGGTTTAGCTTTTCACCCCGATAAGCATGGCGCATGCCATCGCGCGCGCGAGAGCTTCGTATCCTCTATACGATCGCCGACGAACTTAACGCTGCGACCAACGTTGCTCGGGCGCTCGAACGCGTGCTTGCGGTTGTTGCCGGTCTCTTGCGATTGCGCACCGGCTGGATCTGGCTCATCGATCCAGAGACCAAACGCTTTTACAACGCGGCCTCGCACAATCTGCCGCCTTATTTGCGGGAGCCCGTGCGCATGGCGGGCAGTTGGTGCCAGTGTACCGAGCTCTTCCGAGGAGGCAAGCTGTCGGCAAAAAACGTCGACGTGATCGAATGCAGCCGCCTCGAACCGGCTGTGGCCCGAAAACTCACCGCGCTGACCGGAGGCCTACGCTACCACGCAAGCGTGCCGCTTTTGTTTGGGGGCAAGCAATTGGGCATCATGAATTTGACTGGCCCGCGATGGCGACGCCTTTCAAGCAGCGAGTTGCGTTTGCTCAATACGATCGCTTTGCAAATCGGAGCGATGATCGAGCGCGCGCGGCTCGCGGACGAGGGCGCACGACTGGCTCGCGTTGAGGAGCGCACTCGCTTAGCGCGAGAGATTCACGATACGCTAGCGCAACGGCTGACTGCCATCGCTCTCCAACTTGAGGGCTCGCTCAAACATTTTGACGGCGCGAGCGATCGCTCGCGAGCAGAGCTCAACCGGGCGCTAGACATCGCACGCGAGGGAATCGGCGAGGCGCGCAGCTCAGTGCTTGCCTTACGCGGTGTGCCCCAGGCTGGTAAACCGCTGCGCCAGGCACTTGAAGCACTTGCGCGCAGCTTTACATCGCGCACCGGTGTTAAAGTGTACGTGCAGGCTGGGCATATCAACTTACCGGGACGCGCCGAGGCAGAACTTCTTGGGATTGCTAATGAAGCATTGACGAATATCGGTAAGCACGCCCGCGCAACCTCTGTCGACATTACATTGAAGAAGCGAGGACGATGTGCGCATTTGCGCATTCATGATAATGGCATCGGCTATCGATCCGCTGATGGACGCAGCGGAGGACACGGGATCATCGGCATGCGCGAACGAGCTGGACTTGTGGGCGGTCAGTTAAAAATCTCTAGTCCCCGCGCGCGCGGCACAACTGTGTCCGTCGCAGTGCCGCTGACTGAGCACGCTTGATGATTCGAATCGCAATCGCCGACGATCATCCGGTCGTGCGCGAGGGATTAGGGTCGGTGCTCGATGATGAGGCTGACTTTTCGATCGTCGCTAGCACAAGCGCAGCCGAAGACATCATCCGCCAAGCCGGCACCATCGCGCCCGACATCGTGTTGCTGGATTTTGAAATGCCGGGCCTTAGCGGCAGTGATGCGGTGCGTGAAATCCTGCGTGCGCTACCGAAAACTGGAATCATCATTTTCACAGCGTATGCGGATGACGATCGCGTCGTTGGTGCGCTGCGCAGCGGTGCGCGCGGATACGTTCTCAAAGGCGCGCCAGCCGCCGAAGTTGCACAAGCGATCCGCGAGGTACATGCCGGCGGTTCCTACCTGCCGCCAGCCATCGCAGCCTCAGTCGCGCGCCATGTGGGAGAACCGCAGCGTAACTCGCTCACCACGCGCGAGCGCGAGGTGTTACGGCTCGTCGCCGATGGGTTGTCGAATAAGCAAGTTGCGCGTCGCCTACACATCGCCGAACGCACGGTCAAATACCATGTCACGTCCGCAATGACCAAACTTGGTGCGGAAAATCGCGCCCAAGCAGTAGCCTTGGCGCTCAGGCGGCGCGTACTCTAAGACAAACCTGTCTTTTTGGGCAGGACAAACCATGTGCGGGCGCACGGTGACGCCGCCTCTTGTTGCCGTCCATACTAAGGGTATGATAGTAAAAGATTCTGTTATTTTGGTAACTGGTGCCTCGCGTGGCCTGGGCTTCGAAGTCGCCAACCTACTCGCACAACGCGGTGCCAATCTAATCGCCGTTGCGCGCGACCCTTTGGCGCTTGAGGAATCCTCAGCGCGTCTCCGCGAGCACACCCACGTTGCAACCGTGGCCGCTGATGTCAGCGAAGATGCCGAGGGCATCGTGGCTTTGGGCTTGGCCCGATTTGGCCGCATAGATGCACTCCTCAACAACGCTTCTGAGTTGGGACCAAGTCCAATGCCAAAGCTAGATTCGCTGCCCTGGCAAGCTTTCGAGCACGTTTTGAAGGTCAACGCAATCGCGCCATTACATCTCGCCCAGCTTGTCTTGCCGGGAATGCGCAAACGCGGATTTGGGGTTATCGCGAACATCTCTTCAGACGCGGGAGTCAATGCGTATGATGGTTGGGGCGGATACGGCGCGAGCAAAGCCGCACTGGAACATCTTTCGCGAACGCTCATCGTTGAGCTTGAAGGGTCTGGCGTTCGCGTGCTGGCTATCGATCCGGGCGATATGAACACGCGTATGCACGAACTCGCAGAACCAGGCGCTGACCTGTCGCATTTGCCTCACCCACGCATGGTTGCTCCCGCCATCGTAACGCTCTTGGAAGATGACGCACTCGGTTCTGGCCGCTTCGAAGCACAGCAATTGATGCATGCTGTCCGCTGAAGTAACGCTGCGCAAAGCGCAGCCGGCAATTAGTTTCGATCTGCCTCGGGCGCTTGAGGCTAACTTACCGCCCGAAGTGCGCGGCGGCGCGCGCGATGATGTGCGGCTTATGGTCAGCACGCCTAGCGGCATCATCCACCAGCGCTTTCGCCGGCTTGCCGAGTTCTTGCGTAGCGGCGACCTACTGGTTGTCAATACCTCGGCAACGATTCCCGCAGCCTTGTCAGCCACGCGCGAGGATGGGACTTCGTTTATGATCCATCTTTCGACGCGTCTGCCTGCCGGACTGAGCGTCGTCGAGCCGCGCAATGTGCAGGGCCTTGGGCGCGAGCACTTGCGCCTTGATGGCGGTGGCCATGTCGATCTCTTAGCGCCATACCTTGGTTCTCATCGACTTTGGATTGCTCGCTTCGAGCTCGCCGATCCGCTACTCGTCTATTTAGGAAAATATGGGAAGCCGATTACCTATCGGCACTCAAGCGCAGAGTGGCCGCTTGAGACGTATCAAAATGTCTACGCGTGCGAACCCGGATCTGCCGAAATGGCATCAGCCGGGCGGCCAATTACATTTGAGCTGCTCTCACGACTGCGCAATAACGGCGTTGAAATAGCTTCACTGGTTTTACATGCCGGAGTTTCAAGTCCCGAAGCTTTTGAGCCGCCATACGAGGAAGAATTTGATGTTCCAGCCGAGACTGCACTCGCCGTAGGACGCGTACGTCGCCACGGCGGACGGATTATTGCTGTCGGAACGACCGTTGTGCGCGCACTGGAATCATCTCTCGATGCGCGAGGCCGAGTTGTTGCGGCTCGTGGATGGACTGACCTTGTGGTAACGCCACAGCGAGGCATAACAAGCGTTGACGGCATCCTGACGGGTTTTCACGAGCCAAAGTCGTCCCATCTTGCCATGCTGGAAACAATTGCCGGCGAGCGCGTCGTGCGTGAATCCTACGCTGCCGCACTCGAGCGTGGATATCTGTGGCATGAGTTCGGAGATTCGCATCTTCTAATGAAGACGCGCTAGACGACTAGCCCCAATCCTTGCGTTCGGCTACGTGGCGGCGCAAGGCGGCCATGCGCGGGTCGAGCGAGATCTCCATGAGGTTCTCGTCATGGTGCCGTTCGGCAAACTGCAACCACTGTAGCGCTTGACCGTGCTCGCCTAGCGCCTCTTTGACGAGCGCGATGTCGTAGCCGGGCGCAGGCTTAAGCGTGGAGATCTTGGCCAGCAAGTGCTGCGCTGTGTTCTGATCTCTGGCCATAGCATACACGTGGGCAAGCGCGCTTATTGCGTCGGGATCATTAGGCGCAAGCACTAGGGCATGACGGAATTCTTGCTCGGCAATCCCGTTTTGGCGAAGTTGTTCGTCGGCCAGACCTGCGCCATAGTAACTCATCTCATTCTCGGGAACTATCGCGATTGTCTGATGCCACTGATCGGCGGATTCCTTATAGCGGCGAGCATAAAACAGCTGGCTTCCGAGTGCAAAGTTGATGACGGGTGAGAGCGGATCTAAGTTGTGTGCCTGCGTTATTTCTGCAAGCGCCTCTTGCGGCTGTTTGCGATAGAATAAATACCACGAATACCACTCATGCGCTGTTGCATAGCTTGGGTCAAGCTCGAGCGACACGCGAAACTCGCTTGCCACCTCGTTTGAGTACTTCGGGCCTAAGAATTGATCGACGAAAGCTAGTGATGTATGCGCCTCGCCGGCTTGTGGATCAAGTGCAATCGCGTGCACAGCAGCAGCACGCGCAAGGTCGAAGTAATGGCGTTGGTGCGCGCCGGGCGGGCCATAGTCCCCAATCGTTGAGTATGAGTCGGCTAAGCCTGAATATGCTTGCGCGTAGTTGGGACTAATGCGCAGCGCCGACTGGAAGTATCGCAATCCAGTCTGCATGCTGGCCATGGTGCGCTCGCTCCAGAAATGACGCCCAAGCACATAGTATCCCTGAGCCTTAGGGTCAA
>JBPYDX010000029.1:0-6305 GCA_051986115.1 Candidatus Eremiobacteraceae bacterium | reverse complement strand
GCGCTCGAAGGCGCGGTGGGCAAGCCGGTCACCGATGCGGCGACACGCGAGTTTGGCAGTTTCCCGCGGGCACAAGCAGCCCCCGCACCCTCCGTTAGCCCCGTGAAGCGAATGCATCAGGTGGTTGCCAATCGCAATGTTGTCGCGCCGTGGGTTGCCATCGCCTACGAAGCACCCAATTTATACTCGTCAGACTTTGCCACGATGCTTGTCATTGAGGCGATGTTAGGCAGCGGCGGAGATGTCCACGCGCTTACCTTTGAATCGAACGAAGCCGTTCCCGACGACTTTATTGGCGCCTACTATCAGTACGAAGCTAAACCCGGCAGCATGATCGTTTTTCTTGGTGGCGAGAGTACCAATCTCGATCAATCGGTGCGAGATCTCGAGACCGGCGTTGCCCGCTTGCGTGGTGATAATTTGTCAGCGCAGCTTATCGCCGATGCGAAGAAGGTCGCAATCGGCAACTACCTGCTTTCGGTGACCAATTACGAAGATCTCGGTTGGTTGCTGGGGCGCTCTGCGGCGTCGCCCGAAGGCGTGGCGTTTGAAAATAACGTCCCCACGCGCATCAACGCAGTCAGCGCGGCAGACATACAGCGCGTCGCGCGTCACTATCTCACCAACGAGACGATCGCCATCGTTCTGCCGCCCAAATCCGCGGACGGCCAGTAAGCCTTTCAATTAGCGTGCGCGTCGCGTTCGTGCACGATTATCTAACTCAGTTCGGTGGCGCCGAGCGTGTGCTTCTAGAAATGCATCGTCTGTATCCCGATGCGCCAATCTACACGTCGTTGTACGAGCGCGCTGTTTTCGACGGGCGCTTCGACGGCATCGACGTACGCACGAGCTTCTTGCAGCGCCTGCCCGGTGCAACGCGCAACTTTCGCATGTTATTGCCACTGTATCCACGCGCTTTCGAATCGCTTGATTTGCGAGGCTATGACCTCATTATTTCCTCGACAACCTCATTTGCCAAGGGCATCCGCGCGCCAGCCACAGCCTTGCACGTGAGTTACATCAACACGCCGACGCGCTTTTTGTGGTATCCGCAAGAATACACAGACGATATCGTCCCTGTGGCCGCTCGGCCGCTACTCGCAGCGCTGTCGCCATCACTGCGTCGCTGGGATTGGGAAGCAGCGCAGCGGCCCCACTACTTGATAGCAAACTCGCGCAATGTCGCAGAGCGCATCACAGCGACCTATGGCAGATCTTCTGATGTCGTTCACTGCCCCGTCTCGGTCGGTAAGCCATTGGCATCAGACATTGAGCAGGACGGTGACTATTATCTTGTCATCAGCCGGCTGTTACCGTACAAACGAGTTCATCTTGCTATTGAAGCCTGCAATCAAGTAGGCGCCAAGCTTGTCGTCGTGGGCAGTGGACCCGACGAGCCCCGCTTGCGCGCAATTGCCGGAAGCAAAACTAAGTTTGCGGGTTTTGTAGATGACCTGCAGCGCCACCAACTCATACGCGGTGCGCGCGCGATTATTGTTCCGGGTGCCGAAGATTTCGGTCTGGTTGCGTTGGAGGCGGCCGCCGCTGGTCGACCAACGGTTGCCTTCGCTTCCGGAGGGGCGCTTGAAACTATCGTGGAAGGCGAGACCGGGCTGTTTTTTCAAGAGCCGAGTGTTCCTGCGCTTGCCCAGACTTTAGAGGCGCTCTCTCAATCGCATTTCGACCGAGCACGCATGCAAGCACACGCCGCGACCTTTGCGCCAGAGGTTTTTCGGACAAAACTTTCTGCGCTCATCGAGCGCTATCGTTCTGAGTTTGCGGAGCGGAGGGTTTCTGTTTTTCGGTGAGTGACGCACCCCGCATCCCGACGTTAGACCTGTCCAAACTTCATCTCACTGCGCTGCAGCAGCGGCCATCAAAGGTGAGCGCTGAAGCAGTAGCGGTGCCACAAGAAGCCGGCGCTTCATTCAACGATTTCTGGCAAGGCCTTCCCGATATTCTGGCCGCGCGTGACTTGCGCTCGCTCGTAGATGACGTGGCGCGAGCGCACCATGCAGGCAAACCGGTGGCTATTGGCATTGGCGGCCACGTCATCAAGACCGGCCTTGCACCAATCATCATCGATCTGATGAAAGCCAAAGTCATTAATGCGGTAGCCGGCAACGGTTCCATTTGCATTCACGACGTCGAACTCTCGCTGGTTGGAAAAACATCGGAAGACGTTGATGAAGCGCTGCGAGATGGCTCGTTTGGGATGGCTGGGGAAACCGCAGATTTCATCTTGGGCGCTATTGCGCGTGAAGGACCAAAAGTTGGGCTTGGTAGAGCGCTCGGCGATGCGCTCGTTCGACGCAGCGGCGCAAATCACGACCTGTCGATCCTTGCCCAAGGTGCACTGCTCGATGTCCCAGTGACAGTTCACGTCGCCATTGGTACCGACATTGTGCACATGCATCCCCAAGCCGATGGGGCAGCACTCGGTGCGGCGACGCTGCTCGACTTCCGGCGATTTAGCGACGTCATCGCAGGCGTCACCGAAGGTGGCGTATACATCAATTTCGGTTCATCAGTGATTATGCCCGAGACATTCCTCAAAGCGTTGTCCGTCGCTCGCAATTTGGGTTATCGCGGAAAGTTTGTTACCGCAGACTTTGACTTCATTCGTCATTACCGCCCACGCACCAACGTGGTCACGCGCCCGCATCTTGGTGGCGGCAAAGGATACATGTTTACCGGCCACCACGAGCTTATGATCCCGCTCTTTTTTGCAGCATTGAAAAACAAACTAGCGTGATGAATCTCAGAGCTGGTCCTTTTACCGTTGTGATGATCATTATCTTTTGGTGCGTGTTTGCGTTGGATTCCCTATCGCCGCACTACAACGGCTTAGGTTCGCTCATGATTGCGGGCGCGATCGTACCGAGCGCAATTCAAGCCGGGCAGTGGTGGCGGCTGTTTACCAGCGCTTTTTTGCATTTCAACTTCACCCATATTCTCTTCAATTCATACGCGCTGTTTCAAGCCGGTATCTTCGTTGAATTTGTTTATGGAACGCCTCGCTATGCGATCATTTACCTTGCCTCGCTCATCGGCGGCGCCGTCGCTGCCTATTTGTCGACGGTAGGTACGCAGCAAATCACCGCGGGAGCGTCGGGCGCGATTATGGGCATTTTTGGCGCAATGGCGGTTTTAGCGTTTAAGTTGCCACCGTTGCGGCGTCAGCTCTTCCAAGCTGCCATCGTGCCGATCGTGCTGACGCTCGGTTACGGCTTGTTTAACACCGGCATCTCAAACGCCGGCCACATTGGCGGTTTGATCACTGGCATTATCATGGCTTGGCTCATCACGCCCGAGCGCGGTCAAGAAATGGTCAAGCGGCTCACGTTGCAAGCAGAAGCGTAAACTGATTCAAAGAGGGCCAGTGTCTGCTGCGCGCAGCGCTCCCAGCTCAAGGCAGCGGCGCGCGCTATTCCTGCGGCGCCCAGCTGCGCAACGAGCACTCGATCGTTAAGCAAACGCGTTATCTCGTTGGCCAACGCTGCAGCATTGCCGGCGGCGAAGTAAATGGCGGCATCGCCCGCGACTTCAGGTACGCTTGCGGCCTTGGATGCGATCACGGGCGTGCCTTGCGCCATCGCCTCAAGCACCGGCAGGCCGAAGCCTTCGTAGCGCGACGGAAACACGAAAGCTGCTGCGCCCGCATACAGCTGCGAGAGCAGCGCATCGGTAATTTCACCAGTGATCAGCGTCGGAACTCCATCGAGCACCTCAAAGTGCAGCGCCGATGTTTGCTTGCCGTCATGGCGTTGCGGCTGAACACGACCGACAAGGCGCTCGCCTTTGCTTGGCTTCCCAGCAATGACGAGTCCCGTCGTCATGCGCAGCGCGTCGGAAAGTTTCTCCATTGCCGAGCGCAGCGTAGCAAGATCTTTACGCGGCTCGCTTTCGCCGACAAACAGCACGTAACGAGATGCGCCGCTGAGTACTAACGGTTGAACCTGTGTGGAGCTCGGAGGGTCGACGCCGAGATTAATGACATGCAGTCGGGCAGGCTCGACTGCCAGATATTTTAGAATTTCGTTTTTGGAAAACCCGGAATCAGTGATGATAACTCTGGCATAGGCTGCTGTGTTACGAAAGGGCATCTGCTCGCTTTTGCGCTTTGCTACACTGTCCGCCGGGGACGCAAAGGGCCAGACATCGTGGATCGTCGCAACATTGAGCGACGGAGACACCCACGCCATGCCGTTCCACGGATACCACACAAGAGCAGGATCCGTGGCGGTCACATCTTGACGGCGGCGCACGTCAAACTTGTCGCAGTCAAGCGCTGCAATGAGTTTTCGCCGGTACAAGCCGGGCCATCGATACGGCAAAAGCAGCGTGATGCGCATCGCCACGCTGGGGTCGAGCATCCAGCGACGCAACAAGGCTCGCGTATATCGATAAATGCCTCGGCGGTCATGCAGTAAGTTTACTGCATCAACGCCCAGGTGGAGCGGCGCGTTCACAAAGGCGCGCTCTCCATCATGCTTTGGAACACTTCAAGCGTTTGGTCGGCACAGCGATCCCATGACAGACTTGCCGCTCTTGCAAATCCTCGCTCGCGCAGCTCCTGCGCCACCGCTGCATCCGTCAGCAGTTGGGTCAAAGCACTGGCAAGAGCATCGGTATCACCTGGCGGAAAGTAACAGGCGGCGTCCCCGGCCACCTCGGGAACAGATGCAGCTTGGGAGGCAACCACCGGCACGCCTCGTGCCATGGCCTCTAGTACCGGCAAGCCAAAGCCTTCATAGCGTGAGGGAAACGCAAAGATTGCGGCGCTCGCATAGAGCTCTTGCAACGTCGATTCGTTGACTTCTCCTGAGACCAGCAGCGCTGAAGTGTCGGTACGTTCAAAATGTAAGACGGTGTTACTCTTACTGTTTGCGGCCGTTTGTGTCTCGATGGCACCATGGCGCTGCGCCGAGTTGCTCGTTTTGCCTGCCATGACAAGTCCGGTCGTGTGGCGGAGCGCCTCGGGGAGCTTCGCGAAAGCCGCGAGTAGCGTCGCAGGGTCCTTACGCGGTTCAGCCTCGCCAACAAACAGCACGTAGCGATCTGCGCCTTCAATTCTAACGGAAGGTACGGGTGCGGCTCGGTCGACGCCCATGTGCACGACACTGACACGCTCGGATTCAACAGGTAAATAGTGCACAAGTTCGCTCTTAGTGAATTGAGAGTTAGCGATGATTCTCTTCGTGTTCGCCGCCATCGTCAAATAGGCAGTCTGCTCCCGGCGCCGTATGTCAGCGTTGGACGACGGCGAGACAAATGGCCACACGTCGTGAACCGTAGCAACGTTGCTGCGCGGTGAAACCCATGTCATCCCGTTCCATGGATACCAAACCACTCCGGGAGCTAGTCTGGTTACCGCACCTCGCCGAGCGACATCAACGTGCTCGTTTGCAAGTGCTCGTGAAAACTGGTCCTTGGCCATCGATGGAAAGAGGCCAGGAACAAGCAGCGTGACCTTGACGCGGTCAGGCTGTCGCAACCATCGTGTGACAACCGCGCGGACGTAGCGACCTATACCGCGCCGATCGTGGGGCAAATTGGCCGCGTCTATCGCGATATGCATGCAACGGCGCAAGGAACAAACGGCGCGGAAGAAAAGGGCGCATCGGTGCTGGCGATTGTCGAACTCCTCGGTGTTCTTGTGCTCATCGTGGTGGCGGCCGACTCGTTTACCAACGCGGTTGAATGGATTGACGCAAGAACTGGACTGACTAGCAGTGCGGCAGGCGCGGTTGTTGCCGCCATTGGTTCCTCATTGCCCGAAACGATCGTCGCTTTTGTTGCTCTGGTGATTTTGCACGATGCACGCAGCCAGGAGATCGGCATCGGCGCTGTGATCGGCGCACCCTTCATGCTGGCGACGGTGCTTTTCTCCCTCATCGGCTTCATTGCACTCGCCCGCCCGAAGCTCCATGAAAAACCTGCGCTTGACGTGCCGGTTGCCCCAATGGTTTTTGGTGCGACGCTGTTTTTAGTGACGTTTGCGCTGGCATTAGCAGCGTCCTTTGTGCGCGAACGAGCTGCACACGTTGCGACCGCAGTGCTCGTACTCGCAGCCTATGGGTTATATCTTTATTATCATCTGCGCGTCGTAGAACCCGAGGCTGAACAATCGCCTCCACCGCTGCGCATTGCGCCTCGATCGGCGCGTCCGCAGATGTCGCTTGTCGTCACCCAGCTGTGTATCGCGCTCGTTGTGACGGCAATAGCCTCGCGCTGGCTTATCGCATCGCTCTCGCAAGCATCACTCATCTTCGGCATCGCGCCGTTTCTCATCTCAGTGTTTT
>JBPYDX010000028.1:0-7874 GCA_051986115.1 Candidatus Eremiobacteraceae bacterium | reverse complement strand
TTGAATTCATCGTCGACCATCCCCAATCGCCTGTGACATACTTGCCGAACCAGGCTAAGTATTGGATATACTTTGGGCGATCCAGGCCAAAGTTGTGCTTCAGACGTGCAATATCAGCGGCAGTGATATGGGGGTTTTGCATGTACGGCGCGAGCGGCCCACCCGGCATATACTGCAAGATGATAAACAAAATAATGCTGATTAATATCAGCAGTGGTATGGCCTGCAACAGGCGCCGAATCGTATAATTGAGCATGGCCTCGATCGAGCCCGAAACTCGATTCAGGAGCCGTTTTTTCTGTACGCTGCCAGACGCGGCCTGCATTGAGGCTTGCTAAGCGAGAAGGGCTGACTGCTATCATGCCCTTCTTTGCGGCCGTTGATGTGTTCAGCTTCGACTTTGTCTGCGTCGACAGCCCACGTTACATCAGCTGACGCAGCACGTAGGGCAGGATACCGCCGTGGCGGTAGTACTCTGCCTCGTCAGGGGTGTCAATTCTCGCAACCACCTGAAACGTGGTGCGTTTGCCGCTCGCGTCGGTCGCGACGACCTCAACACGTGCAGCGGGTTTCACACCACGTTCGATGCCTCTAATGTCATACGTCTCTTCGCCAGTGAGACCTAGCGTTTGTTCGCTCGTGCCGGCCTCGAATTCAAGCGGCAAAACACCCATGCCGATCAAATTGCTTCGATGGATGCGCTCGAAGCTTTGCGCGATCACCGCGGCGACACCGAGCAGTTTGGGTCCTTTAGCAGCCCAGTCGCGCGATGATCCCGAGCCATATTCTTTTCCAGCGATGACGATAAGCGGCACGCCCTCTGCCTTGTAGCGCACTGCAGCATCAAAGATACTCATCTGCTCGCCGTCGGGGAGGTGACGCGTAACGCCGCCCTCGGTCCCAGGCGCGAGCCGGTTGCGCAACCGAATGTTGGCAAACGTGCCACGCATCATCACCTCATGGTTGCCGCGGCGCGCGCCGTACGAATTAAAATCAGCATGCTTAACACCGTGCTCGATGAGATATTGACCAGCTGGGCTCGTCTTGCTGATGTTCCCTGCGGGCGAGACATGATCAGTGGTCACCGAATCGCCAAGAAGCGCTAATACGCGTGCGCTAACGATGTCCTTGCTCGGACTGGGCTTGACGGTCATGTCGTCAAAAAATGGCGGCTTTTTAACGTATGTCGAGTCTTGTTTCCATGGAAAGCGCTCTTGTGCGCTGACTTCCAGTTCCTTCCAACGCTTATCCCCGCCGAATGCGTCAGCATATTGGCGGCGGAACATTGATTCTGCCACACATTGAGCTACCGTTTCGCCAATCTCGCCGGACGTAGGCCACACATCTTTGAGGTACACTGGTTGGCCAGAGCGATCATTGCCCAGCGGCTGCGTCATTGGATTAAAATCCATCGTGCCGGCCAGCGCGTAGGCAACGACGAGCGGCGGCGATGCTAGATAGTTGGCGCGTACCAGCGGATGAATGCGACCCTCAAAGTTTCGATTACCCGAAAGAACGGCGCACGCGACGAGTTCATGCTCGGTAATCGCTTTAGCGATGGGCTCATCAAGCGGGCCGCTGTTGCCGATGCAGGTCGTGCATCCATAACCTACAAGGTAGAAGCCAAGTTTCTCAAGATACGGCGTCAAACCGGATTTGTGCAAATAATCGGTAACGACTTTGGAACCGGGTGCGAGGCTTGTTTTCACCCATGGCTTTGCTGTTAAGCCCCGCTCGACAGCTTTTTTTGCTAATAGTCTAGCACCAACCATGACGCTCGGGTTCGACGTATTGGTGCAGCTCGTAATTGCGGCAATCACCACCGCGCCGTCGTGCAATTCGATATGCTCGCCTTCCTCTGTTTCGTAGCGAGCGTTGCGCCGGATGCTAGGCTTGGTTGCAACCGCGCCGCCCTCCGCGACCATAGCTTCGACTGCTCGCGCCGGCGTCTTAACGGGACTACGCCCTTGTTCGAATGCCGCGAGCGCAGATTCAAACGAGTTTTTAGCGTGCTTCAGCGGCACGCGATCTTGAGGCCGCTTGGGACCAGCAAGTGACGGCTCCACTTGACTCAGGTCCAACTCTAAGATGTCGGTAAAAAGTGGGTCGGGGGAGCTGTCGGCGCGGAAAAGGCCTTGTGCTTGTGCGTAACTTCTCACGAGAGCGATGTGTGCTTGCGAGCGCCCGGTGAGTTGGAGGTAATCGAGTGTCAGCTCGTCGATGGGGAAGATTGCGACAGTGGATCCGTATTCGGGCGACATGTTCCCGATCGTGGCACGATCTGCGACGTTGAGGTTACTTAGTCCAGTTCCGAAAAACTCAACAAACTTGTTGACGACACCACGTTTGCGCAGCATCTCGGTTACAGTCAAGACCAGATCAGTTGCAGTTGATCCATCAGGCAGCTTGCCTGTAAGCCGAAAACCGATGACTTCCGGAATCAGCATGCTTAGCGGCTGGCCAAGCATCGCTGCCTCAGCTTCGATGCCGCCCACACCCCAACCTAAAACGCCAAGGCCGTTAACCATGGTCGTATGCGAATCGGTGCCGACGAGTGAATCCGGATAGGCAAGCGGTCCGTTTTCGGTTTTTTCCTCAAAAACAACGCGCGCCAGATATTCGAGGTTGACTTGGTGGACGATGCCCGTGTCAGGTGGCAACACAACAAAACGATTGACGGATTCTTGTGCCCAGCGTAAGAGTTCGTAGCGTTCGCGGTTACGCTCGAATTCCAAATCAGCGTTAACCTGGAAGGCGCCAGTATTACCCCACGCGTCTACTTGCACCGAATGGTCGATGACAAGCTCAACATCTTGCAGCGGGTCGATGCGTTTTGGATCGCCCCCGAGCGCGGCCATCGCATCGCGCATGGCTGCAAGGTCGACGACGGCGGGAACGCCGGTGAAATCCTGCAGCAAAACGCGGGCCGGCTGCATCGCAATATTAATGTTAGGATGCGACTTTGGATGCCAGGCGGCAAGTGCTCGGATTTGGTCCGCCGTCACCGAGCGTCCATCTTCGCGGCGCAAAAGGTTTTCGAGCAAAACTTTGAGTGAAAACGGCAGCTTCGATGGATGGCCGATGCCTGCACGCTCGAGGGCGCTGAGGCTATAGTAGGCGATGTTTCGGCCGCCGAGATCGAACGTCGACTTTGTCGTAAACGTGTCGAGCATGACTAGCCTCCGCCTTGGCTCACCGAGTAACCGGGTTTCCCGTCGAAATCGTAGAGCTGCTCGGTCTTGACGAAATCGAAACCGGCTTCATTAATTCTGCCTAAAAGTGCAAGCACTTCACGGTGGTCGAGTTTGGCACCGTCCGCGCCCAGGAAACGAGCGCGCCAGTGATCGGTACAAAATGTTTCCGGCAACCCGTTCGGCCACACCACGGTGCCTCTGTTGAAGACAACTTGCAAGCGTGCTTTGTCACCGCTTAGCCTGTTGAGCGCCGCTCCAAGCTCATTGGGGTGCCCAGCCGACCAGTCGAGATAAACATCAACGCCGACAAGCGTCTTGGCTTGGCGGTGGTCCACCTCTAAGGGTCGCTCTCCCTTGGATGACGGCATGGGTCCATAGGTTGCGTGCTTCAGCGTCGTAGGTTGTTGGCCGATGCGCTCGATGACTGCTTGTGCAAATTCTTGAGTGCCAACCTTGCGTTTACTCACGCCTTCCTTATATATGTCGTACGTATGGATGCCTTCTTCGATTGTCCGTAACCACGCATTTTGGACCCTCGTGGCCACATCGCTTTGCCCGATGTGCACGAGCATCAAAATCGCGCCTTGGAGCAGGCCGGATGGGTTGGCAACATTTTGGTTTGCCCGACGGGGAGCCGAACCGTGAATCGCCTCAAACATGGCAGCGACATCCCCGATATTCGCGGAGCCGGCGAGGCCGACGGAACCGGCAATTTGCGCGGCAACATCTGACAGTATGTCGCCGTAGAGATTCGGTAATACGAGAACGTCGAAAGCTTCAGGATTGTCAGCCAGCTTCGCAGCGCCAATGTCGACAATCCAAAACTCATGCTCGAGATCTGGGTAGCGTGCGGCGACCTCATCAAAGATCGTATGGAACAAGCCATCAGTAATCTTGAGAATGTTGTCCTTTGCGAAGCAGGTAACTTTTTTGCGCGCATTGGCACGCGCGTACTCAAACGCAAAGCGTACAACCTTTTCAGTACCTGGACGCGAGATCAGCTTAAGCGCTTCGGTCATTTGCTGCGTCTGGCGGTACTCGATCCCTCCATACACATCTTCTTCGTTCTCGCGCACGATGATGATGTTCATCCCCGGATACTTAGTCTCGACGAAGGGTGCGTATGCAACCGCGGGGCGGACGTTGGCATACAAGCCGAGCGCAGTGCGGGTGGTTACATTGAGGCTCTTATACCCGCCGCCCTGTGGCGTCGTGATTGGCGCCTTGAGAAAAACGCGCGTCCGCCGCAGCGATTCCCACGCGCTCGGCGCAATACCGCTTGGGTTGCCGGCCAGGTAGACTTTTTCGCCAATTTCGATGACCTCAATCTCGAGTTGGGCGCCGGCATTGGTAATGATGTCGAGGGTCGCGCGCATGATTTCAGGTCCGATGCCGTCGCCATAGGCAACCGTAATGGGCGTTTTCTGTGTCATGGTGACCCCGTGGAAGAAGGTGGAATATGGCAGTTCCTTTTGGCAACGGGCTTCCTCCTGTTAGCCTTGCCACCATGAGCGCAGCAGGGCGTACCGCCATTCCTAGCGCACTCATGGCACGACATGACCAAGAACAATTACATCGGCGCGTCTTTCCCGTTGTTACGCTACGCAACTGGTGCAGTTGATTGGTTTCGCAATCAGGCGATTAGCCCCGACGCCATCGTCATTGCGGCGGTACCACCCGATGGACGCGCACGCGCACCACAACGCGGCGATAACGAGCGAAAAGACCTCACGTGGATCGTTGCGCTCGATGTCGATGCGGCGCGCATCCCACTGTCCGTTGCGAAAGCAGCTCTTGTGCGCGAAGGCGGTACGATAATTTCCTACGCTGCGGATCTGCCGTTGCTGGCGCAACGGCCTTAAGCACTTGATCGTCGCGATCGGCCGCGAGCTGGGCGCAGGCGGGGCAGAGATCGGCGAGCTCGTCGCTCGCAAAATGGGAGCTGAGCTGCTCGACAAACAAATCGTCGATCTCGTCGCAGCTCGTTTAGGCGCCCCGGCGGCCTACGTAGAGGCGCGCGACGAACACGTCGAAGGTTTCGTCGATAGGCTCTTCCGTGTTATCACTTCTGCTTACCCAGAAGCATATGCAGCTGAAGGGCTCCCCGACTGGTCCGAAGAGCGCCTGGTCGAGTTGACATCGGACATCATTAAAGAACATGCGGCAGCGAAGTCGCTCGTCGTAATCGGGCGCGGTGCCCCGATCCTCTTGCGCGATCGGCGCGACGCATTACGCGTCCTGCTCATAGCCCCATTTTCGGCTCGGGTCGAGCGGTGGCGTTCAAGAACAGGGGCCTCGAGCGAAGAGGCAGCGCGCGAGTTAAAGCGCTCGGACCAGCACAGGCTCGCTTACATCCAGCAACATTTCAACGCAGACTGGCGCGACTCGCGCCTGTACGATCTTGTTATTAATACTGAAAATATCGCGGTTGAAATCGCCGCTGATCTCATTGTTGAAGCCAGCCGGCGCCTCGAGCTCCCCTAAGACTGGGCCTCAGCCAGAGCCGCTTTCTCGCCGATCGCGCACAATGTAGCGTGATCCCAACGAACTTTCTCTTGCAAGAATTGATTGAATTCTCGGGTGCTGATGCGCTTGAGCATCGCAAGCTCTTCCTGGGGCGTCACGAGCTCTTGATCGAAGAGCGCAAGCTCTGCGTAGCGCGAAGCATTTGCGGCGTTCCACTCCGCTGACAGGTCAATTTGAGCAGCAAGCGACGTCTTGCCACGCTCGACCTCCTCTTTGGTGAAACCTCTCGTGACGGTGTCCGTTAGAATTCTCTTTGTCTCACGGATGGCCGCAGCAGCACGGCCGCGACCGACCGCCGCCATTGCGCTCATCACGCCGACGTCGGAATAGAAATCAAGGGTTGCGTACACTTCGTATGCGAGGCCGAGACGCTCGCGCAATCCATCCCACAGGCGGCTGCCATCACCGTCTCCGATTAGCACTTGCGCTAGCAGCGTATTCAGGACAGCTCGATAACCTTGTGGATACGAGGGCGTGGTGGTTGAAATCGAAAACCAAACTTGTTTTGAATCGGTGCGCCGCAGTATTTTCGGCCGCCTGGCTTGACGAAATGACGGCATGTACGTGGTGATAGCTTGGCGCCGCGGCATGCATGCGTCCGGCGTCGCTTCCCAGTTGCCGAAATGATGCTCGACAGCGGCAAGGGTCATCGGTCGCACGGGGCCTGCAAGACTGAGCACGCAGTTTTTCGGGTGGAAGTATTTGCGGTGATAGCGACGCACGTGCTCGCGCGTAATATCGCGGACGCTCGCCGGCGTGCCTCCCGAATCGCGGCCAAGCGGATGACCTCCCCATAGCGTTTGGTCAGTCAAAACCTCGATGCGCTTACTCGGATCGACCTCCCAATCGCGAAGCTCCTCAAGCACGACACGTCGTTCAGTCTCTAAGTCGTTACGATCAAAGAGAGGACGCTGTGCAACGCTTGCCACCAATCGAAGTGCCTGATCCGCAATAGCGGCGGGAACCGTACCGGAGATCGCAATAAGCTCCTTGCCGGTCGTCGGATCGAAACGATTGCCGCATCGCTGCATTGTGGCTGCCAGATCTCGGCGCGAAAAATCCTGCGTCGATTTGAAGATGAGGTGCTCGAGGAAATGAGCCAAGCCGGCACGCTTGGGAGGATCGTAAATTGAACCGGCGCGCACTGCAAACGTTAGAGACAGGCTGCGCGCGTGAGGCATAGGAGTAGTGATAACGCGCAGCCCGTTGCGCAAGGTATGCAGAACGGGTTGCGGTGACTTCCGGCGACGCATTGGTTAGGACTTTCTCGCGGAGATTAAGGTGAGGGTGGATTTTCAGGTAGACGCTTTTGCGTCACCCGGACTGGAAGAATTCGACGCACGCGGGCCTACTCCGCGGCGCGCCGGGACCGAGGGAACGTAGTCTGCGTCCCGCCTGGGGGACTCGCGCTCGTTTAGCCCCTAAGTGCTATCCCTGCCGGGTTAACCAGGCCCGAGTTTGAGCCTCCGACCGAAGCATTGGGCAACGGACCGCTACAACCGGTTCCTCCGCCGATATTGTTGGATGCAAAAACCGTCAAATAGCCGGGAAGCCCACCAAACGCGGAGTTGACGACGAAGAGCGTGCCCTGCGCATTAAGCGCGACACCTGTTGGATTGTTTACCGCGGTGTTTGGCCCGCACAATATATTTGAAGGGGTGATGTTGCCGACAAGTGGCGGCGAAAAAATCAGAACGGCATCTGAAAAGCCCAGCGCGTTGTTGATGCCCACGTACAACCGACCGAACGCGTCGAAGGCGATCCCTTGTGGATCGCTCAGCAGCGTATTTCCACCGGAAATGGTGGCGATGGGCGTAGCATTGCCTGTCGCCGAGTTTGCAAATTCTTCGATGGTATTGCTTGTCTGATTTGCAACCCAAATATTGCCGTGCGCATCGAGAGTCAAATAACCAGGTGTCGATAAGCCGGTCCCAGCACCGGCAATAATTTGGCTTGGCACGGCTTTGCCCGCCGGAAATACCATGACGCTGGCCAAGCCTACACCCGCAGTTGCACTGTTAGCAATATACACGTTGCCGTTACTTCCGACGGCGATACCGATGGGGTTATTGAGGCCGCCAATTGAGAACGAGGGCGACACGTTGCCATTTGCCGCGCCTAAATATTTTGTCATTGAATTGACGTTCTCGTTTG
>JBPYDX010000027.1:0-5143 GCA_051986115.1 Candidatus Eremiobacteraceae bacterium | reverse complement strand
TTGAACGTAACGACACAATAGAAGTCAATGGAACGCCGATCATCCCAGCGCGTTCGCGCATGGTGCGACGCACTGTTTGGCCGTATGACGTTTCGCAATTTGCGGTCTCAACCGATGACTACGATGTGACGCCCGCGGGCACTGCCATTGTCGCAGGGCGCAAAGCGTACGCTTTCACCCTAACGCGCGCCGTGCCGGCAGACTTCACGCTCAAGTCAATCCTCATTGATGCACGGGCGCGTTTACCGTTACGCCAAACATTTTCGGTCGCGGGCACTGATTGCCAAGCTAGCGGCAGCATCGATTTTGGCGCAACGGGCGGTTATTGGCTGCCGAGTTTTGTATCGGTTGTGTGCACTGGAACAGCGCAAGAATCCACACCAGCCCCTGTTTACAAAGAATCGATCCGCTTTAGCAACTATAGTTTTCCAGCAGAAATTCCAGCAGACATCTTTGGTGCAGCGGGCGAGAGTACGCAACCTTGACGCGCCGCACATACGGGATTTTCTTTGCGTCGCTCATCATCTATTTAATCTCCACCGGCTTCAAAAATACCCAGTATAACAACCACGTGATACTCGCCAATGCTTGGCTGCATGGTCACATTTGGATCGATGGCCCGCTGCCCGGCATCGACGCACTCCAGTACAACGATCACTGGTATATCATCGAAGGGCCGTTCCCGGCATTGCTCCTGTTGCCGCTGGTTGCGATCTTTGGACTGGGGACCAATCAAGTAATTCTTGCGGCCGTCTGCGCGGCGGTCGCTGTTGCTGCAGCCGACGTGTTCTTCGACCGGATGGGCGTTGAACTGCGTTTGCGCAACTGGTTGACAGCATTCTTTGGTTTTGGCACCGTCATGTGGTGGTGCACCGCGTTTGCAGCTGTCTGGATGTTCGCGCACGTTATTGCCGCTATGTTCGCGATGCTGATTCTTGCGGAGTGCTACGGTAAGAGAAGACCCATGCTAATCGGTTTTCTGATCGCGTGCATGAGTTTGACTCGCTTCCCGATGATCTTGGCAGCCATCCCCATTTGTTTTTGGTTGTTCAGCGGCGAGCGCAACGACGACCGCATCGACGCGCGCGGAGTGCGCGCATTTGTGTTGGGGTTTGCGCCTTTGCTCCTTCTATACGGCGCCTACAATTACGCGCGCTGGCACACCATTGGCGATATCGGATATACCGTATGGTACCACCAGGACCAAGTTGGCGAGCCGACTGGACCGCCGTTTAAACTGCACTATCTCCCGTTTAACGTGTACAGCTTCTTATTTTACCCGCCAGCATTCATGGAAAGCTTCCCGTGGTTACGACCAACGTCGTTCGGCGTCGCTTTGACTTTCACAAGCCCAGCGCTCATACTCGCGTTTCTTACGAGCCCAAAAACGCGTGAGGGGCTCATTTTTTGGAGCGCCACGGTGCTGACAGCGGTACCGTCGCTTTTGTACTACGTCAATGGTTTCGAACAGTTCGGCATGCGCCACAGCCTGGACTTTACACCCTTCATGATGCCGCTTATTGCACGCGCTCTGCAGCGCTACCAAACCGCGCTGTCATTCGGCCTTATTGCGTACTCTATCGCGGCTAACGCCTATGGAGTGTGGTTCTCGTGGGCATACCATGCATTCACAGTCGTGCCGCGCATGTGAGCATGTACCTTAAGGGCGCTTAATGTAGCGTGCCGGTCGAGAGGTAGCTCGCTCACCTCGGAGAACGCGCAAACATGACCGAAATGCGACCAGCGCGGGCACCGAAGATTTTGGTCGTCGACGATGAGGCGACGATTTTGCAAACGTTGCGCTTCAATCTCGAACGCAACGGCTACGCGGTCTGCACCGCAGGAGATGGCCGTCAAGCGCTGAGTGTCGTCGAGACAGAAAAGCCAGACTTGGTGTTGCTGGACATCATGCTGCCAATTCTTGACGGTATAGAGGTGTGCCGAGAGATACGCCGGCGCTCGAGTGTACCGGTGCTGATGCTCACTGCCAAGGATCAAGAAATCGATAAAGTCTTAGGACTAGAGATCGGCGCGGATGACTATATCACCAAACCATTTTCCATCTACGAGCTGCTGGCTCGGGTCAAAGCGCATCTGCGCCGTCTGAGTCAACCGGCGGCACAGCCCCCTGCTACAGTATTACGCGGGGGTCCGGTCGAACTTGATTTCGACCGCCAGCGCGTCACCAAAGGTGGTCAAGCAGTCGATTTGGCGCCTAAAGAGTTCGGCCTCTTGCACGTTCTACTGCAGAACAAAGGACGCGTGGTCACGCGCCAAGTGTTGCTCGACCGCGTCTGGGGATTCGACTTTTACGGCGACCAACAAACCGTGAACGTGCACATCCGCTGGCTGCGTGAAAAAATTGAAGACGACCCTAACGATCCAAAGCACATTATTACCGTTCGAAGCCGCGGTTATCTCTTCCGCGACTAAGGGCACCGTTTAGCGCGTACGCGATGACCAGGCCATTGTTCGGCGCAGTTCTTGTCTGTCTTGTGGTCGTTGCGTACTTGGCGGCTGCACTGCCTTCGCCTTGGCATTTTATCGCCGCCGGCGCGGTGGTAGTTTGCGTGCTCGCATTGAGCGCCTTTCTCAATCGGGCGCAGTCCACGCCACACCAAAATGAGTCGGGACCTACACCACCGGCAATGCCAGAAGACATACAACCCGCGCAGCACGATTTACAAGAAGTGCCAGAATTGACTGAGGTGATCGACGCCCTGCCTGTCGGTGTTATGGTCATTGGTGACGACGGAAAAATAACCGCTTTTAATCAAGCTGCAGGTGAAATTTTCGGCGTCGCAGCAGCGCGCGCCGCGAACCGCTCGTTGATTGAAATCGTGCGCAATTTTGAACTCGACAAACGCGTCAGCGCGACGCTGCGTGAAGGAGCACAAGATAGCGCCGAGCTTGCATATTCTAGCGCCCAAGAACGCTCGCTTCAAGTGATGACGCGGCCCTTGCCCAGCAACAATGGTTCCCGGCGTGCACTTGTCATCGTAACAGATCAAACGCGCATGCGCGATCTGGAGGCATTGCGTCGCGAGTTTGTGTCAAACGTCTCCCACGAGTTGCGTACGCCCCTCACGGCGGTCAAGCTGATGGTTGAGACGTTGCAAACCGGTGTCGAGCGTCCGGCGAGTGACGAGTTTCTCGCTAGTATTGCTCTCGAGACGGAGAGGATGATCGCACTCGTCGAGGATCTCCTCGACCTCGCGCGCTTGGAAAGCGGCAAGCTCGAACTGCGGTTGGGATCCGTTGACGTTGGCGAGCTGTGCCGCCAAGCTGCGCAGGCACAGAGGGCTCAGGCCCAATCCCTAGGTATCGAGCTTGACTGTTCGACTATTCACGAGCCGATAACCATATCAGCCGATCACGACAAGTTGTTTCAAGTGCTCGTGAATCTGCTCGACAACGCATTGCGCCACACCCCGTCGGGCGGGCGTGTTACGATTGTCGCCGACCGGGTCGACGGAGCAGCGACGATCAGAGTGTCGGACACGGGCTCGGGCATCCCATCAACGGCCCTTCCGCACATTTTCGAGCGCTTTTACGTTGTCGATCCAGCGAGGGCGCGCAGCCGGTCGGGGACCGGATTGGGTCTTGCAATTGTAAAACACATTATTGAAGCGCACGGTGGCACGATTGCAGCAGAAAGTGAGCTCGGGGTGGGCACAACGTTCACGTGCCGTCTACAAGGTTTACAATCGTGATGGCGAACCTTATAATGCAGGGATAATGAAAGGCTGGGGGTTGTAAGACTTTGGGTCGCGAGAATTTTCACCGCATCCTTGATGAGACGCAGCAGAATGTGTTGCGCATGGGGAGTTTGGTTGAGGAGGCGATCACCAAGGCGGTTGAGGCGCTGTCGCGTTCTGACGTGAAGCTCGCGGATGAAATTTTGCGGGCCGACGATTATATTGACGATCTCAACGTCTTGATCGAGACTAATTGTCTCAACTTACTGGCTCTGCAACAACCGATGGCCACCGATTTGCGCACCATTGCAGCCATGCTGGACATCGTCATTGACCTGGAGCGTATAGGCGACCACGCGTGTGACATCGCACAAATCACCAAGAACCTCGCAAACGAGCCGCTGCTCAAGCCGCTCGTCGATGTACCCCTCATGGCTGCGAAGGCACGGGAGATGTTGCGTGAATCACTCGACGCGTTTTCACATCACGACGCGCAAGCAGCACATGATGTGCCGCGCAAGGACGATGAAGTTGACCGTCTTTATCGTAAAGTATTCGCCGAACTGATTCAGTTCATGGCCAAGGATGCAAAAGCCATAGGGCGGGCGAGCAACCTGCTTCTGGTAGCGCTCTACCTGGAGCGCATCGCGGACCACGCAACCAATATTTGTGAGCGAGTGGTCTACATGGTCGAGGGCGTGCCGAAAAAGTTGAAGCGATCAGTTGTGGAATTCAACGAAGTCATCGCGCGTTCTGATGAAATCATGCAAACGAGCGGCGCACAGCTTCATGCGGGCGACCAAACGTCGGCGTCGTAGGGCTTGAACGCACGCCACTCGCCGGTTTAGCGACTTCTCACCAGCCCTAATTAAACTTCCTTAACCTGGCCTTAACCTGCGTTTGACATCGTTACGATACCGTTGAAAACGGAACTTATCGCGTTGGGTAGCGTTGTACACAACGGGCTGCATAGGTCCTAAAATCTAGCAACGGACCTTCAGGTCCGTTTGTCATGGCCAGGAGTACATGAATGAAACGAAGCCAATTCACTTTCTTCCTCGCGGTTACGGCAGTCGTGATGGGTTTGACGACGTCGATCGCCGCTGCGACGACCCAGCTCATCGGCGCCGGCTCAACATTTGACAATCCATTTTTCTCGGTAGCTTTTTTCCAGTACAACAAACTGCGTAACGACGTCCAGGTGAACTATCAAAGCATCGGGTCAGGCGGCGGCATCACCCAATTTACCGCCAAGACTGTCGATTTCGGTGCGACGGACGTACCGCTGTCTGCAACTGAGCTCAAGGCCGCCCAGGCAGCAAACGGCGACGTGGTCCAAGTCCCCGTCACGCTTGGCGGCGTAGTTGTTGCGTACAACATCCCCAACGGACCGCCGCATCTGAAACTCGACCAGACGACGCTCGCGAACATCTTCCTTGGTAAGA
>JBPYDX010000026.1:0-3347 GCA_051986115.1 Candidatus Eremiobacteraceae bacterium | reverse complement strand
TGCAGGCACGCTGATGTGCGAAGTAGCGAATTCGGTAAGCGATGGTCGTTTGACAGTCCGGCCGTGCACAACCCCGACGAGAGGATTCGATACGGTTCTATTGTGTGGGCCGTGGTCGCGATGTGGTTTCGCAAAGAGATCCACCGCAAGCGGGGCGCACAATACGAGGACGAGGGCCGCGCCAACGAGCGCGACGCGCAAAGCTCCTACCCGGGAGCTCGTGGCTGCCACAGGCCCGCCCAACTCGTGCATACACCCGCAACCCTTGTCACTGCGCGCACGCGCCGGAGGGCGTCTGCAGGCTCTGTTTTACAACGAGGGTTCCTGCTCGAGCCGCGACCGACAGCGAGCGCACCAAATAGCAGTCTTTCGCAGGCAACAGCACATTGATGTTGCGTGCACCGTCGGCGAGTATGTACCAGACGTGTTGAGGTCCAAGAGTAAAGAGTTGCTCGCCGTTTTGTCCTTTGCCGGTCACCGTGAGTTCGGGTACGACGTGAACCGAACCGGTGTTGCGGACCTCGAATTGAAAGGAACCTTTGTGCGCGGCGAGATTGTCAATTTCCATCTGGACGCGTGCTGTCGCCGGCTCAATAAAGATTGGGATCGTGATCTGGCTGAGTATTTGAATTTGCATGCCCGTGTGCATTGATTGCATCGTGCGCGGCGGCGGCAGCTCATCCAACACAATGCGGTACGTTTTTTCAACCAGTCCGGAAGCGAGCTGCGTGCCGATTCGCACGTTACGGCTCTCGCCGGCTGCAAGCGACAACGACTGTGGGAAAAAAATAATGTCGGACGTTGGCTCAAGCTCGATCTTGCCCGACGTCCCTTGGGTCCATGCGAATGTATTCATCGAGAAGGTGACCGGATGATCACCTTGATTGGTTAGCGTAAGGAGCGCAGTGGGCGCGCCTTTATCGAGCGTAATGTTGACCGGAGAGACACCTATCGTACTTGCGCGCGCCGCAGCAACACAAAGGGTGGCGACGGCCAAGAGGGATGCAACGGATACAGCAAGGGCCGGTCCTACCCGGCCCAATCGCAACCCCATCAGTTTTCCTATTAGAAGTTTATAGTCGCGATGACCGAGTCTGAGTACGAACCCGTCGCGACGTCTTGGCCGGCCGGCACTTGCCCGTAGTCAATAAGACCAACTGGCGCTTTGCCCGCCGACGTGTAGTTAATTAAACCGGCTCCCGAGTTCCCCCAAACGGTTGACAGACCTGAATTTGAGTAAATCTCATAGCACAGATATGCCGGCGTAGCGCCGCCGGTGCTCATCGCACGGGTCGTTGCGCACCCACCCTTACCCCCGTTGCTTCCAGCGTTAAGGCCGACAGTCGCTACAGCTCCCTTCGTGCAGGCGACAGTCACAGTGGAATTCACATTCAGGGGTGTCGTGGTATTGGCGACGATCGGGTCGTAGGCTCCGAAAGCGAGGTTCGCAGCAGCAATCGTGCAGTTGTTACTGACATTTGCTGACACTGTAAACGTGCTCGTGGCATTGCCAGCGTTTGCCGCCGGCGCGAACCGCACTACAGCGAGTGCCGCGCAGGCTGCAATAATGATAAGTCTCTTCATGTGTAGCTCGGTGCTCCTTGCTGATCGATGTTGCGGCTCCCAGCTTGTGCTGGTGCTAAGCGCTCTCTATAAGACTGCGCTCAGTCCAACAAAGTGACTATCGTCGCGCTTTTGAGGAAAGATTAGAAGCGAGAAAGGGTTCTACGCCGCTGGGACGCGGTAGTCGGGCGCTGCAGCTCGTGGCAGACGTGGAACCGCAGCGAACACTACACCGATGAGGATGCCGCCGATGGCGACCCATTGATCGATGCGAGACTGGCTCGCGAAATTGAAGAGCAGTAACGCCGTCACTGCAATTGTGCCAATCGCCGGTAATACGATGCGCGTCAGGTCCGTGAGCGGAAAACCTTTGCGCCGAAAATGCACGACGCAAGCAAGTCCGGTGAGAATGAAGGTAAGCCCCAAGAAGATCGACGAGGCGTTGACGACCTCGTTTAACGCATAGTTAGCGTTCGGCAAGAACCCGGTCAGCAGCGTGACAAACATCACACCTACATTGACTGCTAGAATGCTCAAATGCGGCGTGCCAAAATTTGGGTGAACGGCTGAGAGCGCGCGGGGGAAAACAGCATCACGTGCCATTGAAAAAATACCGCGCGAGATGCCAAGCTGCGTTGTCCACAGCGTCGCAGCAGTCGACACTAGCACAGTCAGAACCATAACGAAGGTCTTCCAACCCCCGCCGAGTTGTGCTGCGACAAACGCCAGAGTGTCCGCCGCGTGACTCGAGATACTCGCGAGATCACTCACTCGAGAATACGCCGCCATACAAATGACGACGATGACAACCGTAATGAGCAGACCGAAAAGGCCGCCGAGACCAGGTTGCCGCGAAGTGCCGACGTTCTCTTCAGATGCGTATGTCGATACTTCCCACCCGTCTGTCACCCAAATTGAGAGAACCATGGCCGCAAGAAATCCGGCGAACCCCTTGCCACCAAGCGTGATAAGGTGGTGCGTTGACGGCACCGCCACTGCAGGATGATGGAAAAACGCAATCACCGCAAACAGCATCAGCGCCCCGACCTCAAGCAGCAAGAAGATGCCCGTTGCACGCGCGGTCGGCCGCATGCCGCCAATCAGCAATGCACTTGCCACCATTACCCAGCAGCTTCCGGCGACCGCCACCGCCTCGGCAGAATTAACCAGGCTCGCAGGCAGCCAGCCGAACGACGACAGTAACTCGAGGGTGTAAATTCCCGCCGGCACAACCGACGCTACTGCAGCAAAGAAATACGATAGCACCACGATCCACGCCGCAAAGGCTCCGGGTTTGTACCCGAACGCAATGCGCGACCATGCATAGGTCGAACCCGCGTCAGCCCTGTCTTCGCAAAGCCTGTGAAACGCGATCGCGATGAAGACAATCGGAATCGTCAGCACGACCAGCGAGGCAATCGCACCAGTGCCCGCCGCTGCAACCATGAGGCCGAACGTCGACGCTATCGAGTATGCGGGAGCCATGCTCGCTGAGGAGAGGATCGAGAGGTCGGAAAGTCCTAGAACGCGAGAGAGACGTGTGCGCTTCAACGCAGGAACGGTTCCTGCGCGACGTTTAGGGTATCAAAGTCGAGGCGACTGTTAAATCGCCGAAGCAACCTCCGGTTCACAACTTGACGATTCCTCAACTTGACCGTGGGTCCTTTTCGACACTTGCGACACGAACGTAGCGATCCAGTGATCGACCAGAGTCGCTCGCTAGATTAAGATTAAGGCGTGTTGTTGAGAGCTTTAAACACGTCGAGTCGCCCAGCACCTTGATG
>JBPYDX010000025.1:0-4120 GCA_051986115.1 Candidatus Eremiobacteraceae bacterium | reverse complement strand
CGCATCTATTTCACTTGATGACGTCGAGGTACTCGACGTGCACGCCCGCGACCTCAATATAATGGCTCGCACCGCGTTGCAGAAGGGCATGCTGTCACTCGTGCGAGGTTTTCACGAAGAAGCGTTCGCTCTTGCCAACGGTGCGGGTCAGGCGATCGCCGCGCTTGAGGGTGCTGTTGCACTTCGTGCGTCATCGATGGCTGGAAGGGCTGCGCTTTTTTGTGGAACGCGGTGGAATCCGCCACTACACCTCTTCGAACGATATCCAAATGTTTGGACGAAGAGCGCCGCGCAAGCAGTGCTGGCGCGCCATTTGTTGCGAAGCGACGCGCAGGCTGCGAAAGCTGCAGCTGAATCGGCGCTATTACTCGCTGTTCGTCATCACTCAAGCGTGCAAGCTAGTTACGCGCGAGTTTCGCTTGCGGGCGCTCTCGATCGGCTCGGCGACGATCAACATGCGCAGGCACTCCGTCTTGCTGCATGGACCTGGGCGATTCGCAACCGTGACCAATTTGCGCGCTACGACCTTTTTTACAACCCACACGCGCCTAGCCATGATATCGGATGCATGAAACTCGACGCCCAGTTCACGGCCGAGCTGCATCGATATTTACTCGACCAGGTTCCGGCGTACACAACCTTGGTTGACGGTTCGCGTGACGCAATCTCGGCATTAGAGAGAGCGTTGGGAGCTGCTCTCGACGTTGCAGCGAAAAGCGAACAGCCCGGGAGCCTTCGGGTCAAGCAACGCGGCGCCGAGGTAGATAACCAAATTGTTAGGTTGGTTGCAAATGTGGCTGCGCGCGCCGTTTCCGTTTGTCTTGCGCCCAAAGATCGTGACCAATTCGAAGAGCGCTTCCGGCGAATGTGGGAAGCGCATAGCTCCACGTTGGTAAGCGGCGAGTATATAGCACAGGCAGGCTAATGCCCGCGGGGACAGGCCTGAGGAAAACCTGCGTCCACTTTAATAAGGTAGGAACCGTCTATCTGACGCTGCCAAACAACTAGGTAGCGGCCAGTACTCGTTACTGCCTGTTTTCCTTTTACTTGATACGTGAACGAATATTTACCGGTCTCGTACGCCATGTCGCCAATAATCGCCAAGTTTGTCGTCGCAATCGTTCCGGCTGTGTAGCGGGTTGTTACGAAGTCACGAGCCGATTGTGATTGTATCGTCGCCCTGCCACGCACTACTGGTTGACCCGACGAGTCCATTTGTATTCCGTCAACAGTATATAAAGCTGCAAAGCCTTTTGCATCACGCGCTTCTAGCGTCGCAATATACCGGCGATTCCCAGAGTTTATAGCTTCTCGAGCAGCCTGCTCTGCGGCCGTGTTCACCAGCGCTGACAACCCCGCGCTTGCAATTCCGAGCAAGAATAAAACGAGCGCCGTAGCCACAAAGCTTGATTTCATCATAGTTTTCGTCCCTTAGGCTAGCGGTACCAAGGAAACCCTCCAAGCAAGCCGGGAACTCTTCTAGCACTCGGAGGTTTCGTGAGAATCATAATTTCACGCTCTCTCCTTTTTGCATTTGTCGGAGCAGTCGGTTGGCATTAATCACGCTTAGACTGAGGCCGACCTTCTGCTTGAGGCGCTCGCCATGAATTTAATGACCCGCGTTCTATTAATGGCAGCTGTGGCTTGGGTCGGGCTTTCGATGCCTGTGTTAGCGACAAACGATACGTACAATAAGCCACCAGCCGGCGTTGTGCCCACCACGGCCAAACTCGCCGACGTTGTCGAAGCATGTGACAAAGCCGAGGGGATTAGTGCGCACTGGAATACGGAAATCGAAGAGGGCCGCGTCAACATGTGGGGCCTCAAAGGAACGTATCGCGATGTCTACTCGGGCCACGACCAAAAACATGTTGTCTCGCTTGGGTCTATCAATTGGGAATCGGGGTCATTAAACGGCCAGCGCTGGCGCCAGAATCAGAACGGCTTGGTCATCATGATGAACGCAACAACGCGCTCCGACGAAAACGATCCGTCTGGTTTGAAGCGCGATGTTAAAGATAAGATTCGACTCTCGCTGTTAGGTGAGACATCGGGATCGTCGCCGACATTCGTCGTCCAATATATAGGCATGAGCGGGATGTACACGTGGTACTTTATTGACAAGACGACATACTTGATTACCCGCATTGACGCAGCATATCCGGATGCAAGAGAAACGTACGCCTTCACGGATTTCCACAAAGTTGGCGCTTTTATGGAGGCCTGGCACGTTCACGCAAGTGACGGCCACCCCCAAAATGACGAGGATTGGGTAACCACTAGTGACCGCTATGGCGTAGCGGTTTCTCCGAGTGATCTCGCAATACCGCAATCAAATAATAACCTAGTTCAATTTCCAGCGGGCGCCAGAACGGTGCGACTCCCGGTCAAATTCATGGACGACGATATTGTCATTCGTGTGACGATCAACGGCCGCGGGCTGGACTTTATCTTAGACTCTGGGTCATCGGGTATCGCCATAGATTCAGACATCGCCAATCAGCTTGGCTTGCAGCGTTTCGGTGAGTCAATGCAGACAACCGCTGGCAGTTATATCCAAACCAACGCGATCATCCCGGATCTCGGCATTGGGGACATACATCTGAAGAATGTCATTGTCGATAGTCTGCCGTTCAATGAGCAAGAAGACCTTAACACGAAAGTCGTGGGGCTGCTCGGCTATGATTTTATTGCAAATGCGGCGCTGAAAATTGACTATTGGAATAGCACGGTCGATGCGATGCTTCCATACCTATTCGTTCCGCCTGCTGAGGGTTGGTCGTTACCAGCTACGTTCGATGATGGGGTACCTTTCATTCCGGTACAAATTGGCAACTCGACCGGCGACCACTTCGTGCTAGATACGGGTGCCACTGATGGGGTGATCTTCTCGACCTTCTCTGTGCAGCACCCGGACGATCTCAAGGATCAGGGTCGGGGCAGGGAGATCAGCCGGTGGCTTCCGCTCGTCTACGCCGAAGGCGTCGGCGGCACGATCTCAATGAAAGCGCTCGAGGTGAAAAGCCTTTCCCTCGGGGGCGCAAATTTCCAAGATTGGGTTGTGTTTCAAACGGTGGGCGCACGAGCATTTGAAGGCGAGGACATGGATGGGCTTATCGGGGCAGACTTCTTAAGATTCTTCGACGTATACCTAAACTATCAGCAGAGCCAAATCATACTCGCGCCGAACCAGCTCTTCCGAAAGAACGCTGGCGGCAAAATGCCCGGCGAGTAACGTCCCGCTTTCGGTCTTAAGTGTAAAAAGGAAAGCCTGGTACCAAAAGGAACCTTTGGTGCCTTGCCTTTCGGATTGCCCTTGGGAGCGCCAAAAATGACCTACTCGACCAAACTTGTCTGCCCAATCCAGCGCACGATGGCTATGATCGCCGACAAATGGAAGGTCATCGTGATTGCCAACTTGGGCGATGGCACCAAGCGCTTTCGCGAGCTGCAACGCGCCATGGCCGGCGTGACGCCCAAAGTGCTTACGCGCCAACTGCGCGACCTAGAGCATGATGGTCTTGTCGATCGTGTTGCCTACGCCGAGATTCCGCCTCGTGTCGAGTATTCGCTGACGCAGCTCGGACGCAGTCTCTTACCGATCTTGCAGCAATTGCATAATTGGGCGGTCGCTAATTCAGAGACGTTGCTCAAGCGACAAGGCGAGTCCGAAAGCGAAAAAGACGATGCCGTCATGCCGAAATCCGCGTAACCCGGGTGGCTTCCGACAGCCGGTTTAAGTTTCAGCGCCCCATCAAAGTAATTTTCCGCGATCTCGACGGCATGCGCCACGTCAACCATGCCGTCTATTTGACGTATTGCGAAGCCGCCCGCAATGAGTATTGGATTGCAGTTACCGGTATCACGAAGGTCGACGAGTACGATTTCGTGTTAGCCGAGCTTACAGCTCGCTATCACGCACCTGCGGTCCTGGGTGATGAGTTGCTCATTGGCTGCCGCGTCACAGAGCTGCGCCGCTCAAGCTTTTTGATGGAGCACGAAATTCGTAAAGCAGGCAGCGGGCAATTGATTTTTGAGATGCATTCGGTTCAAGTGATGTTTGACTATGAATCCGCAAAGTCGATCGCCATTTCGGATCGGCGCCGCAAACAAATTGAGG
>JBPYDX010000024.1:0-10579 GCA_051986115.1 Candidatus Eremiobacteraceae bacterium | reverse complement strand
GGCTTACGAACTGACGATAACTTCAGTGTTGCGCGACTTCAACCCCGAAGGACCGATGGTGTCGGGCCCGGTCTACAAAAAGATCGAATCGGCCTAAAACGATCGCGAGCTTACACTTGCAGTTCGTGCCAGCGGCGCACGTAATCATCGAACGCCAAGCAATACGTAGCATGACTCCACGTCAACGGTGACACTGAGAGCGGAACTCCGGTGAGCGGATGTGCTTGTTCCGCTAGGACGCCGCTGTGCATTGAATGTTTGCAAGCCCATTCCAAAAGCGTGCGAGCCGACGCGAGTTCCATCATCGATTGGGCGCTGGCGATTGCATGTTGGGCCAGCCACAGCGTGCAGATGAACCAGGGATTGCCAGGGATGGTTGCCGGCACATCTTGCCAGCGCTGATAGTAGTCCTGGTCGTAGCGAGCGCAGCCACCGACGTCCGTCTTCACGATGAGTCGATCGCGAATTGCCGCAACCGTCGACTCGATGCGGGGATCGCGCGGTGACAGCATGCCAAAGTACCACAGCCCGAACAGCGAGCTATCAACAGTCTCGTCACGCACAAGAGTGCCGTCGTCGTCGAAATTTACCATCCGCAAAAAGCGATTAAGATCTTGAGCCCACAGATATTTGCACGCTGCTTGGTGTAGCTCTTCGGCGACTGCGCTGTACATCGCGGCGCGGCGCGACTCGCCAAAGAGCTCTGTAAAATTGGCGGCCGCGCGCAATCCCGCCCACACCGCGCCGACCGTGAAGGCATGAATGCCATGACGCTCTTCCCACAAATCGTACGATAACAGCGGAAGCTTCGATGAGGGGTCGCGATAGCGGCACATGAAATCAGCGGCCAAAGTAATCATGCGCCGATAGAGCGGTTGAATGAATTCAACGTCCCGATATTTCTTGTAATGTTCCCATAGCGCGTAGATAACGAGTGCCGTTTCGTCCTCTTGGATCGGCAGCTGCTCGCGCCCAGCGCGATCCATCCACGGGTGCCATGAGGAACCGAGAGAACCGTCGGGATTATACTTGTGCAGCAGGTATCCGCCTGCGGTAATCGCGTCCGCACAAAAATTGAAAAACTTGGCAGCGGTCGCGTGGTGGCCGGCCTTGATCAGCGCGGTCGCAACCAGCGAGCCGTCGCGTGGCCACATGTACGAGTATGTATCTCGGGAAAAACGCAAGATGTCGGTATCGTTGGCGGCTATGATCGCGCCGTGGTTGTCAATTTGGGTTCTTATAATGAGCAAGCTGCGCTTGTATTGTTCAAGCAGCGCCTCGTCCAAGTCAGCAGCATCGATTGGTTCTTTATTTACCCATAGGCGCCAGTAGTCGAGCGTGCGAGAAATGAATCGCTCTGGTCCGCGCTCCCGCACGAGGTCGTCAAGCTCATGCACATCGTTGTACGTTTCGGCGATGGCGAGCCAGTGATTAAAAACAACTTGCGCGTTGCTTTGGACGCCGGGCGCGTATAGGGCAATAACGCCGTCCACGGAACCTTGGGCGATTGGATTGCGGCTCAGCTCGCCATCTTCCGCGTCGCGCCAGGTACCTTCCAAATCGTTGATGTCTTTTAATCCGGCCGCCCACGAAGAAATACCCACGTGATGGCCGGTCTCGTCGCCTACTTGACCGTTCATTAGAAAGTATCGTCGCCGCTTGTAGGCGACGAGTGCCCCTAAGTGCGGATGATACGCAAACGTATCCCCAACCTCATTACCCTCGATGTGAAGATCGTAATGGTAGAAGACACGGATTTCGCGAGCTGTTGTTGCGAGATTGGTTACAACAAAACGACGAAAAAGAATGTTGCGGTCAAAATCTACGGCGTCGTTGCTCTCAACGCGCAACTGCAGTGCATCGTTTTCTAAAGTAACCTTTGATACGATCGAATCTCGCTCATATTCGAGCGTGCGACGCCATCCGTCGTCCGAAAACCAAGAAAACTGACCGTCGACCCAGATGCCCGTGCGATTCACGTCGCCGGGGCTGTGGTTCTCAGCGCCGACGTACGGAAAATAAATGTCTTTGAGCTGGTAGACAGCATCGAAGGTAATCAGCATCGAACCGTTGCCGACCGGAACGTCTCGGGGCATGCGGGCTGTTTATCGGGGAAGCAAAGACGACCCTTCGCGGCTGTGTTAGGCGGCTGTCTTTGGTTGCGTTGCCTTGCCGAGCGCCTTGAGCGCATCGGAGACGCGATTATAGATGCGACAGCTGCGGTCGCGTGCACACAGCTCAAGAATGCGCTGCAAGCGTGGCGAGTCTGTGACAAGGCCGACAAGACCGCCCAAATCACGGATGCTCCGTAATGCGCTGACAAGTACTCCTAAACCGGGCGAATCCATTGCGTTAACGGCAGTAAGATCGAAAACGTAGGTCCAGCTGCCTCGTTGCGCTGCGGACATAACTGCCGAGCGAAGCGACTCCATCCCGCTGGCATTGAGCTCTCTGGGAGCACGAACCACTTCGACGCCTGTTTCGCTCACCGGAGCGGAACCCGCTCGGAGCGCCATGAGGGCTGTGAAAAATTTATCGCGCGGTTGCATATTTGTTTACCGCTTGTACGACGCCGAAGCAGCAGGGTTCGTGACGGTCTTGCCAGCCGCAGGACTGGACTGTGACCCCCACAGGCCGTTATGCCATATGAATCGCACTAAGGGACGGTTTCAAGCGTGACGGCCACCACGATAGGCCCGGCGTCTGCCGATATAATAAATGAAGTAAGCCGGCAAACGGGAGCCAGACATCCCCTTGATCGATGAAGCCAAGGCTGCGGAATCGGGATTAGACCCAGCCGCAGGGCAGCTGCGCGCGATTGACGCCGTGGCGGCAACTTTCGCCAAAAACAATGGCGAAAAAGCGCTCACGGCGCTTCACGATATTTTCTTCGAACGCGGCATCCGCCGGCTCACTGTCGCGACGATCGATCGCGACATCACAAGTCCGGTTCACTACCACTATCATGCCGACCGCGCGCTCGCTGTCGCCGAACCTCTGGACGCGCAAACGTTAGCGTTCGCACTTGCCTCGGAGCAGCTTTGCGAGCTTCCAACTGTGGCCGGCGTTCGCAACATCGATGCGTCGTCGCGTGCCACGCGTGGACGTCTGGCGTACGCAATGGTTTGTCCCATTCGGGTCGCCGGCGCAATCATAGGGTTTAGCGTGATTCAGTCCGATACGCCACTGTTGGCTGGTGACGGGTCAGTTCTTTCGTATGCGTCTGTTTTGATTGGTCAAGACCTTGAGATTGCCCGTGAGGCGGCACTTGGCGAACACGGATCAAAGGCCCTGAACCTGCTGCTTGAAACCGCACGAGCGCTTTCAAGCGGTCTGGATCTTGCCGACTTGTTCGCAAAATTTCACTCCCTCGTTGGTCGCGTCATGGACGCCTCGCTGTTTGTTGCGGCTTTGCTCACCGCAGATGGCGAACATTTAGAAATCGAGTACAGCGCGGAATTTGGAAAGCGATCCGTCGAGCGCGTGCGCCTGCCGTTGACAACCGTCTCGGGTGATGTCTTGCGCTCGGGCCATCCTGTCATCATTCACCGTCCAGAAGACTGGAATGCTGTCCGCTCGGTCACTTTAGGCGAAGCGCAAGAACCCGCCTCAGCGCTTATCGTCCCGATGAAGCTTGGAGACCGCGTGGTCGGCGTGCTCTCGGTGCAAAGTCCACGCGCGAATTCGTATTCCGAATCGGATTGCAGTTTGTTGACCGCAATCTCCGAGCAAGCCGCCGTTGCAGTGGAAAATCTCAAGAACTTGCGTGCGAGCACGCAGCGAGCGGCGGATCTGAATCTTTTGGTCGAGGTAGCCAGCGCAGTCTCCTCAGAGCTTGATTTGCATCGCGTTTTTGCAAAGATTCACGAGCAAGTCAAACGCGTTATCGACGCACCGCTGTTTTTCGTCGCCTTGCGTTCGGGTGAAAGTCACGCGGTCACGCTCGAGTATCTCGTTGAAGGGGAGCGTGTCTTTCCGCCAGCCGAGCACAACCTCAAAGGCACAATCGTCGGCCGCGTTATTGAGTCGGGCAAGCCGGTGCTGGTGCGCAATACTGAAGAGCGCGATAAGCTTACGACTAAGAAAATTGGTGAGGGTCCAACAACCGTGCAATCAATTGTTGCCGTGCCAATGAACGTTGCCGGGCGCACGATTGGTGCAATTTCAACGCAGTCCTACGAAGCAAATGCATACAACGAGCGTCATCTCAAACTGCTTTCAGCCATAGCGGAACAGTCTGCCGTGGCTGTGCAAAACGCTAAGCTATACGAGCGCGCCAAGGAGCTTGCAGAAAACGACGCGCTCACCGGACTGGCCCATCAGCGCTCTGTGCAAGAGCGGCTAGCGTATGAACTCAAACGCGCGCGCCGAGCCAACGCGCGCTTAGCGTTGCTCATGATGGATATCGATAAGTTCAAGGCCTTTAATGACACCTACGGCCATCCGGTCGGTGATCGAGTTTTAAAGGAAGTCGCTTCGGTGTTGCGGCGCGTCGCGCGTGAAACCGATGTTGTTGGCCGCTACGGCGGTGACGAATTTTGTGCCATTCTGCCAGATACGGACCGCGACGCGGCTTGGAAATTTGTCGAGCGACTCACTGCCGAGATCAGCCGCGAGCCATTTCAAATCGACGAACGCCAATCAATTCCGATCCGGCTTTCGATCGGTGTCGCCGTCTACCCAGACGAATGCGAAGGGCGCGATGATCTTGTTGGAGTGGCTGACGCGGCACTGTACGCTGCTAAACGTGGCGAGGCGCAGCAGGCTATCAAGCCCGAAGACATTCTCTCAAAACTCGAAGGCGATCTCGGGCCGTTCGCTGCTTTCATCGCAGCGCTCGCGAACGCTAGCCGGATCAAGCGTGAGCAGCTGATTAAAGTAAATCACCTTGCAGCCAAATATGCAAAGGTCTCTGCGCTCGACGATCATTTGTGCCATGTGCTGCTGTGCTCGGCGGCACTTTTAGATCTCGGCGAACTGGCCATCCCCAACCTTATCTTAAGCAAGCCCGGTAAGTTGGAAAAAGAAGACTACGAAATCATCAAAAAACATTCTGAAATCGGCTATCAGATGCTCAACGGGCTCAAAGATTGTGAGGCAATCGCCACAACCGTGCGCCACCACCAGGAACGTTTTGATGGAGCTGGGTATCCGCATGGGCTTGCGGGCGCAGATATTCCGATGCTTTCACGCGTGCTTGCCGTGGTTCAGGCATATGCGGCAATGACCAGCGACCGGCCGTTTCGCCGAGCGCTGTCACATGAGGAAACGATAAACGAAATTAAGGAAAGTTCAGGGACGCAGTTCGATCCGGCGGTCGTCGAGACGTTCCTAAAACTGGATCTTCCTCTGAAAATGTAAGAACGGACCTTTTAGGTCCGTTCTGTGCAACAGCCTACGGGTTGCGGGCGCCGAAATTTTACGATTGCAAGCGCGTAGCTCTTGCGATCGTCTTTGCGCACCAAGTAGCCATCGGGCGTGCGCTCAAAAGGAGCGAATCCCGCTGCTTGTGCTTCCTCAAGTGTTGAAAAGATTTTAATGCCATTCATTGTGTGGGCCTCCCTACGAGGCCAGCGCCTCCGCCGTCGCAGCTGCCAACACGCGACGAGCGTCGCTCATGCGGTCCACGACCGTAAACATTCGAGCGACGCCGGCAAAGTCCATCAGCCGGCGAACATGCACGTTCGTGCAAACGACAACGGGTGTAATTCCCGCTGCGCCCAGTTTCTTTAGGCCGGATACAAGTGACCCGAAACCCGACGAGTCAACGTCTGACGTTTTTGACATATCAATAATTGCGTGTGCCGGGTGCCGGTCGGCCATACGCGAGATCGCGCGTGCAAACCGTCGAGTACTGCCGGCGTCAAATCGAGCGCCAACAGAGATTGTATCCGTTGAAACGGGGATGGCTCGTTTGCGGAGCCGCATTGTAAGTCTGTCTTTCATGTTCCCTTGCCGGTGTTTGCCGGACCTCGTGTTGTTAAGTCTTCCTACCTCTAGTACGTTACAAACGTTTCGGATGCGACATCGGCGACCAAACATCGGCTGCCACATTTGTGCCATTTGTCTCAGCCTGGCTGTTTTAGCTACGTTCGCTCATGGAACGGCTAAGAGCCCTCTTATAGTGCCCTAAGCGCGTTAAGATCTGGTGAAAGGATTATTGGATTTTAGAAAAACTTTCCGCAGCCGTGGTTGGCGCCGAAGATTTGCGATAATTGTTCAACGTTATGCGCAAAGCTTCGAGCACTCGTTCGGGATAATCACGCTTTCTCTCAGGATACCCACCCAAAAAGTCTTCTATTTCCTTTGTCGTGAGTTGCTCGGCTTGAGCAACTGTCTTTCCCTTAACCAGCGATGTCACAATTGCGCAGGTGGCAACCCCAAAGCCACAACCTGTGGTGAAATAGCTGATGTCATCAATCACTTCCCCCGGGCCTACCTTGAGGTAAAACGTGTACATATCGCCGCACGAATCCGAAAAATATTCGCCGGTTGCAGTTGGCTGCTCCATCTGCGCGAAACCGTGGCGATTGGTGACAAGCTCCTGAAACTTAGGAAAATCCATTATGCGTCTCCCGAGGCGTTCGCGGACAGTTGAAACTCACAACGATCATCACCGCGAGAAATTGACGACGTCTGCTGAGCCGTTGCCGGCAACACTTCCTTCATAAGCGTATGCACCATCGAGCACACTTCCGGATGCTCCGTGACTGTATCCTTAAATGGGCAGTTATACTCCCGAAACGCGTAGCCGGTAGGGGTCTCTTCATACTCCACGATTACCCCACGTTCACGCAAGAACTGTGCCAGGGCTGCGACTTTGTCGGAAAGGTCTTTGCCGGCGAAGCGCTCGGCGTGGCGCTGGGCAGAGCGACGCCCAATGTTCGAGAAGATCTCCTGCAGGCGTAGCGGACCGCCTTCGCGTTGCAACTCATCCAGCAATACGTTAAGCAAGAGCGGATAGCGCTGTGGAAAAAGACGTTCGCCCTCTTCAGTTAAGGAATACACGAGCGTGGGTTTCGTTCGCCCAAGACGCTGGGTGCGTTCGCTGACCAGACCGTCGCGCTCTAAACGCGCGAGGTGCTGGCGGACCGCATTGGGCGTGACGCCATGCTCGGTGGACAGCTCGACCGCCGTTCGGAAGTGGTGGCGCTTGAGCGACTCAACGATGCGTCCACGGGTCGTCTGGAAGAAACTTGGCTCTCTCATTCGTCTTTAGGCGCACCCTCCAAGCGAGGCCCCCCTTGGGCGGCCTTGCGAGGGTGACACTTACAGTATATAGAAGGTAGCATAGATTTTCAAGTCTTATCTTGACTATCTCGACAAAAAGGCCGTAAAATAAAGACGCGGTGTGCCTAAAGCTTAGAGCGCATCGTCCTCGCACCTGAAAGGAACCCATGGCTGAACGACTGCTTGAGATTCGAGACCTGCACGTAAGCGTTGGCGATAAAGAGATCATTCGCGGCATTAACTTGACTGTCGATCGGGGCAGCGTCCACGCGCTTATGGGTCCTAACGGTTCGGGTAAAAGCACGCTCTCGCTAGCGCTGATGGGTCACCCCAAGTACTCGATTACCAAGGGCGATGTACTTTTCAAGGGGCAAAGCGTTAAGGAACTAGCACCAAACGAGCGCGCACTCCTTGGCATGTTTTTGGGATTCCAATATCCATCGGCTGTGCCAGGCGTTTCAGTTGCGAATTTCTTACGCAATGCGCTGATGGCGCATCACAAAGGCGCGGCGCCGCTCACACCGGCAAAGTTCAAGCAGTTGCTTGACGACGGTATCAAAAAGCTCAAGATGGATCCTGCGGTGCTCGGTCGTTACGTCAACGACGGATTTTCGGGTGGTGAGAAAAAGCGGCTCGAGATTCTGCAGGCGCTCGTCTTGCAGCCCGAGCTTGAAATTCTCGATGAAACCGACTCAGGGCTTGATATCGATGCGTTGCGCATCATCGCCGAAGGCATCGAGGCACAGCGCAACCCAGAGCGCAGCATTTTACTGATCACACATTACCAGCGCATTCTCAATTACTTGAAGCCTGATATCGTGCACGTTATGGTGCAAGGCAAGATTGTCAAAGAAGGTGGCCCAGAGCTCGCCCATGAGCTCGAGGCCCGAGGATACGATCCGCTGATCAAGCAGCTCGTGGAGGCCTAAGAGAAATGGCAACACAACCGCAGCTCGTTGACAAAGATTATAAATACGGTTTCCGCGACGAAACCGTCAATTACGCTTTTAAGGCCCGTAAGGGGATTGACCACGACATCGTGGAGCAAATCTCCCAGATGAAGGGCGAGCCACAATGGATGCGCGACTTCCGCCATCGCTCGCTCGATATTTTCTTAAGCAAACCGATGCCGCCGTGGGCCGATCTTGAAGCGCTCGGCCAAATCAATTTCGACGACATCTACTATTACATGCGCGCGTCAGACATCGAGGGTAAAACCTGGGAAGAAGTGCCCGAGGAGATTAAGCGCACTTTCGACCGCTTGGGCATTCCGGAAGCAGAGCGCAAGTTTCTGGGCGGCGTGACAGCCCAATACGATTCCGAGGTCGTCTATCACAGCATCCGCAAGGACCTTGAATCGCAAGGCGTACTGTTCAGCGACATGGATAGCGGTCTGCGCGAGCATGAAGACATCGTGCGCGAGCATTTTTCGACCGTCATACCGCCAGCCGATAACAAGTTCTCGGCGTTGAACTCGGCCGTGTGGTCGGGTGGCTCGTTCATTTGGGTCCCGCCGGGAGTGCACGTCGACATTCCGTTGCAGGCGTATTTCCGCATCAACGCAGAGAGCATGGGCCAATTCGAGCGTACGCTGATCATTGCGGAGCCCGGTTCATTCGTTCACTATATCGAAGGTTGCACTGCGCCAACCTATTCGAGCAACTCGTTGCATTCAGCAGTCGTCGAGCTCATCGCTAAAGAGGGTGCGCACATCCGCTACACGACGATCCAGAACTGGTATAAGAATATTTACAACCTCGTGACCAAGCGCGCGCTGGCGCACCGCAATGCACATGTTGAATGGGTTGACGGCAACATCGGATCGCGGCTCACCATGAAGTATCCGTCGGTGTACATGGTTGGCGAAGGGGCACGCGGCGACGTGCTATCGATTGCGTATGCAAGCGAAGGCCAGCATCAAGATGCTGGCGCGAAGATGGTGCACGCTGCACCCAATACAACGTCGCTGATTACCAGCAAGTCGGTTAGCAAGGGCGGTGGCCGCACAAGCTACCGAGGCCTCGTCAAAGTCTATGAGGGCTGCGAGGGTGTGAAGTCCAACGTGCGCTGCGACGCCTTGTTGATGGATCCTGAGTCGCGTTCAGATACCTACCCGACAATGGAAATCGACGCAAAAAACGTGCGCATCGAACATGAAGCGACCGTGTCGAAGGTCGGCGAAGAGCAGTTGTTCTACGTCATGAGCCGAGGGCTCACTGAGGTCGAAGCTACGACGATGATCGTCAACGGGTTTTTCGAGCCGTTCGTCAAGGAACTGCCGATGGAATACGCCGTTGAGCTCAACCGTTTGGTCGCCTTGGAGATGGAAGGCTCTGTCGGCTAACAGTGACAGAAACGCTTACCCAATCAGTTCTCGATCGCAACACACTCGATCGGCTCTTTAAGGACGAACCAGCCTGGCTGACCGAGCTGCGGCGCGATGCCTTCGCGCGCTACGAGCGCTTACCGCAGCCCGATGATAGGACGCCCGGATGGCGGCGGCTATCGCTTGACGGCATCAATTTGCACCCGCTTGCGGCGGCGCACACGCACTTCGAATTTTCTGCCTCCGACACCGACGTATACAACGGCCTGGTCGTCAGTTCGTTGGATCACGCCCTGAGGTCAGTTCATGCAGATGTGCTGCGCAGCATTTTGGCGGCGCCGCATGTTGGCAAGTCCGTCGGGCGTTACGCCCCGCTCGGCGAGGCGGTATGGCAAGGCGGTGTTTTCGTTTTTGCACCGGCCGGGTTTACGGCAACCGAAGCGATTAGCATCGATATCAGCGCGGGAACGTATCCTCGCGTCATCGTTGTTGCTGGAGCTGGAGCAAAACTAACTGTTGCCGAGACTCACCGCGAGAACGACGCGCTCTCGGCGGGCGTTGTCGATATCGTCTGCGGTGAAGGATCGTCTGTTCGCTACCTTCACGTCCAGGACTGTGCTCGCACGAGCTCAGTGTTCTCGCACCAACGTGCATTAGTGAACAGGGACGCACACCTCTTGACTCTCAACTTCGGAATCGGCGCGCGGCTTGCACGCACCGACGTCGAGGTGGAGCTGCAAGGTCAAGGTGCGCAAAGCGATATGCTCGGCCTGGTGTTTGCCGAAGAGAATCAAGAATTCGACTACCACACGTTGCAAGGTCACCGAGCTTCAAACACCAGAAGCGATCTACTCTTCAAATCGGCGCTCGATGATGCTTCGCACTCGGCCTATACTGGGGTTATTATTATCGATCGAGGTGCGCAACGCAGCGATGCCTATCAGGCAAACCGAAATTTGTTACTGAACGAAGGCGCTCGCGCTGATACCGAACCCATGCTCGAGATAGAGGCTGATGACGTTC
>JBPYDX010000023.1:0-4339 GCA_051986115.1 Candidatus Eremiobacteraceae bacterium | reverse complement strand
GGACATAAGTTTCGACTCACTTTCTCAAAGACGCGCATACGGGCTGCGCTACATATCACCCGACCGCCAACGTGAAGGCCTCATCTTGGATTTCGATACCCCTGAAAACGTCTTGCTAGGCGATCAGCGCAAGACAATGCCGCAGTTTTTGCTGAACCGGCGAGCCGGTCTCGCGCGCGCTTTTGAGATCGCCCATAAATTTCACATTGAGAATTTTCAACCTCGACTGAAGATGCGTCACTACTCTGGGGGCTCGCAGCAAAAAGTTCTTGTCGGTCGAGAGGTGACGCCAGACGCCAAAGTAATCATTGCTTTTGCCCCAACGCGCGGTGTCGACTTCAATGCGGCTCGAAGCATCTACAGCCAGCTAAAAGAGATGCAGTCGCGGGGAGCCGCGATCGTTCTCATTTCTTACGATCTCGATGAAATTCGCGAGCTGTGTGGACGCGTTGTGGTCTTCTTCAGCGGCGCCATCGCCGGCCGCCTGAGCATCGATCAGGCAGATGACATAACGCTTGGAAAACTCATGGGTGGCGCCGCCGCGTGAAAACTGGCCGGTGGGCCAGGCTGATTGGGGGAGCCGCACCCCTCGTGTTGGCTCTGATTATCGGCAGCCTTATCATTGTCGCTGCCAAGAGCAACCCGCTCGCCGCTTACGGGGCTTTAGTACAGGGTGCGTTGGGGTCGTTGCCGGGCTTGACCGAGACATTAGCGCAAACGAGCATTTTTTTATTCGCAGGCCTTGGCGTCGCTGTTGCCTTTCGCGCCGGGTTATTCAATATCGGTGCAGAGGGCCAGCTAGTAGTTGGCGCGCTATGCTGTGCGGTTGTTGGTGCAAACGTACACCTTGCTCGTGGACTCGAAATCCTGGCGTGCTTGGCTGCCGGAGCGCTTGGCGGTGGCATGTGGGGATTCATTGCAGGTTTTTTGCGTGCCCGTTTCGGCGCAAGCGAAGTCATCACGACAATTATGCTCAACTACATCGCTTATTTTGGCGTCAATTACCTGGTGGCGGGACCCTTGCGCGGGTCGTCCTATGCTCCCGAGACCGCACCGATAGATTCCAACGCAATCCTCCAAGCGATTGTGCCGAACACTCGACTCACCTTAGCGTTGCCACTTGCGCTTGCGACAGCTCTCGTTGCGTGGTGGTGGTTGGAGCGAACAGTTGCCGGATACGAGCTGCGCGCCGTAGGTCGATCCGAACGCGCGGCTCGTTACAGCGGCGTCAATGTCCCTGCCGTCATAACGAAAACAATGACCATCAGCGGCGCGCTTGCCGGTCTTGGAGGAGCAACCGAGGTACTCTCTCTATTGCACCGCTTCAACGCGCAGCTTTCACCAGGCTACGGGTTTACCGCAATAGCAGTGGCGCTGCTTGCACAATCAAATCCGCTCTGGGTCATGCTCTCAGCCTTCTTCTTTGGCATCCTTCAAAACGGCGCACTGTCGATGCAGGCTGTGGCAGGCGTTCCCAAGGACCTCGTAGCGGTCATTGAAGGCCTCGTAATCCTTTTTGTCTCTGCTAACTGGCTTGGTGGCAAGCTAACGTTGCGCAACGTGTCGGCCCCGCCGTTAGATTCACCCCAAGAACCTGAGGCAGCGGGCGTGCCGTGAGTCAACTCGTTGCGATTGCCGGAGCGGTGTTTGCGATTACCTTGATCAAGGCGACGCCGCTTCTATACGCGGGGCTCGGCGGAGTAATTTCAGAGAATGCAGGCGTCATCAATATTGGGCTTGAGGGAATGATGGCGGCGGGAGCATTTAGCGCAGTCGTCGCTTCGTATTACACGCACAATCTCGTGCTTGCAGTTGGCGCAGCCACGCTGACTGGAGCGGCCTTCGGCCATATTCTCGCCTATTTAGCCATTACGCAGCGAGCAGATCAGATTATCGTCGGCATGGCCATTAACGTGCTTGCCGTTGGAGGGGCAGCATTTTTGCTCTCGGTGATATTCGGCCAACCTGGCGCCTCGCCGGAAGTAACGAGCTTTGCATCCTTAGGTGTGCGAGGAACCGGCGGTCTGGCAGACTTTGTCGTTCACCCCCAGCGCTTTGCGCTATTCTGGTTTGCGTTGGTGCTTGTTCTCGTAGTGCACGTGTACTTGTATCGCACAAAAAGCGGCCTGCATTTGCGTGCTGTTGGCGAGGCTCCGCATGCCGCTTTAACAGCGGCCATCAACGTGGTCCGCTACAGGTACGCCGCCACGGTCATCGGAGGCGCACTCGCTGCGCTCGGCGGCGCCTACTTGTCGATTGGAGAGGTCGATCTGTATTCGGATGGTATGGTGGCTGGGCGTGGGTTCATCGCGCTTGCTGCGGTTATCTTTGGCCGGTGGACGCCCCTTGGAACAGCGGGTGCATGCCTCTTCTTTGGTTTCTTCAGCAGTTTGCAGATCGCGCTTCAGCAGGCTAACATCCCTGCGCAACTACTTGAAATGCTTCCCTATGTGCTGACGATCATCGCAATAGCAGGTTTTATCGGCCGCGCCAGGCCGCCGGCTGCAGACGGCGTGCCCTTCACTCCTTAGATGTCGGCGCTATACCCCGGCCGGGTGCCAAACAGTTTTTATCTCGACGAACGCCTCGATCCAATCGAGACCCTGAGCCGCATCACTGAGCCAAAAGCGTTTTGATGGGGATCCGTTACGGCGTACACGCTTCACGCTGTCGCAAGCGCTTTGCGCTGCTGTGAGGTTGAGCTTATGATCGTCACCCCAAAGGTCGAGTGCGTTGACGTCCATGTGTGAGGCTAGCGTGGGAACGACTTCATTGTGATAGCCGGTCAAGATGTTCACCGTGCCGTTAGGCACGTCCGATGTGGCAATCGCTTCGGCCAGCGCTATGGCTGTCAGCGGGTCTGCTTGAGATGCGACAAGCACAACGGCATTGGCGCCTGCAAGCGCAGGCATAAGAGTTGAGACAAGCCCTAAGAGCGATGGGTTGCCGGGGGCAACAATGCCGACGATGCCCGTGGGTTCAGGACTGCTGACGTTAAAGTGGTTACGTCCGACAGGATTTTTTGTTGAGAGCAGCTGTTCGATCTTATCGCTCCAGCCTGCGTACCACACGACTCGATCGATCGCCGCGCTCAACTCTGCGTCCGCCAATCGTGCTGGTACACGCGAGCCCGCCAGCGTTTCAAGAAACTCACCCCGGCGTGACTCCATAACTTCTGCGAGACGATAGATAATTTGACCGCGATTGTAAGCCGTGCGGTCACGCCAAGCCGGCCAGGCTGTGCGCGCCGCCCGAACCGCGTCACGAACATCTTTGCGGCTTGCGCGCGCAACGTGGACTTCCCGGCCGTTACTTTGATGGACGAAAGTTCGCCCAGATTCGGAGCGCGCAAAAGCGCCACCGATAAACAGCTTGTAGGTCTTACGAACTGGCTGGCGCTTGGCGATCATGATGCGAGGTACGGTCGCAGACCGTGCACGCCGCCTTCGCGGCCAAAACCGCTTTCCTTGTAACCACCAAAAGGCGACGAGGGGTCAAACTTATTGTACGTGTTGGCCCACACAACGCCCGCTCGCAGCTGCGAAACAATTTTGAAATTCTTGCTGCCCTTGTCAGTCCAGACCCCCGCGGAGAGCCCATAGCGTGTGTTGTTCGCTTTCTCGACAGCTTCGTCGGGCGTCCGAAAGGTCATTACGGAAAGCACTGGGCCAAAGATTTCCTCTTGCGCAATCCGGTGTGACAGCGCAACGCCGGTAAAAAAAGTGGGGCGAAACCAATAACCACGCGCGGGTAACTCGCACTGGGTTTCATAACGCTTGCAACCAGCTTCCTCACCGCCCTTGGCAAGCATCTCAATTTTATTTAATTGCGGGCGCGAATTTATTGCGCCAATGTCGGTATTTTTATCCAGCGGCGATCCTACGCGCAGAGTCTGCATTCGTCGATACAACTTGTGAACCACCAGATCGTGAACCGATTCTTGCACGAGCAACCGCGAGCCCGCGCAGCACACATGTCCTTGATTGAAAAAGATCCCGTTGATAATGCCTTCGACTGCTTGATCGATGGGCGCGTCGTCAAAGATGATGTTCGCGGCTTTTCCGCCGAGCTCGAGGGTAACGTGACGGCCAAGAAGCGCACATTCGCGGCCAATTTGCTTCCCAACGTCGGTCGAACCCGTAAAAGCGATCTTGTCGAGATCGGGATGGCGCACAAGCGTCGCGCCAGTCGCGCCACCTCCGGTGATGATGTTGACGACGCCTGGCGGCAGGTCGGCTTGTTGAATGATTTCGGCAAGCCATAGCGCTGTCAGCGGGGTTGTTTCAGCGGGTTTGAGCACGACCGTGTTACCGCAAGCAAGCGCGGGGGCGATCTTCCA